>DATHOV010000335.1:0-2649 GCA_035484515.1 Lysobacteraceae bacterium | reverse complement strand
TCCGCTTTGCTCAAACTGGCGCTCGTGATCGAACGGCGGCTTGGTCCGCAGGTAACTGTATATGATCGGGACGACGAAGAGCGTGGTTACGGTAGCAAACATCAGGCCGCCGATCACGGCGCGGCCCAGGGGCGCATTCTGTTCGCCGCCCTCGCCGAGCCCGAGGGCCATGGGCACCATGCCGACGATCATGGCGAGCGCCGTCATGAGAACCGGGCGAAACCGTGTGAAGCCGGCGGTCAGGGCGGCCTGCAGGGCATCGTCTCCGGCGTCCATCCGCTGGCGCGCAAAACTGATCACGAGCACGCTGTTGGCGGTTGCCACCCCCATGCACATGATCGCGCCCATCAGCGCCGGCACGCTCACGGGCGTGCGGCTGAGGAACAGCATCCAGACGATGCCGGCGAGCGCCGCCGGCAGGGCGGTGATGATGATGAACGGGTCGCGCCAGGACTGGAAGTTGACGACGATCAGCAGATAGATCAGCACGACCGCGCCGGTGAGGCCCGCCAACAGCCCGCGGAACGAGTCGGTCATGGTCTTGACCTGGCCGCGCACGATCACCTGCGAGCCGCGCGGAACATCGTGCCGCGTCTCGGCGATCAGACGGCTGATCTGCGTGGAAATGAATCCGAGATCGGTATCCTGCACCGACCCGTAGATGTCGATGACGGGCGTGGCGTCATAGTGACTGACGACGCCGGGCGCAACGCCGCGCCGGAAGGTTGCCAGGTTCGAGAGCATCTGCGGCGCGCCGCCGGCGAAGGCACTGAGCGGCGTCGCCGCCAAGTCATGCAGGGATGTCAGCTTGTACTGGGGCGTTTGTGCGGTGACGTTGTACTGGGACCCGCTCTTGGGGTCGATCCAGAAGGAGGGTGTCGTCTGGAAGCTGCCGGACAGGGAAACCAGCAGGTTCGAGGCCACGTCGCGCTCCGTCACGCCGAGGAGCGCCGCCTTGCTGCGATCGACGTTGACCTCGAGGTTCGGATGGTCGAAGACCTGGTGCACGCGCAAGTCCACGGCGCCGGGCACACCGCGCATCCGCTCGAGCAGCAGATCCGCGTACCGCCGGTTGCCCTCGACGTTGAAGCCCGAAACCTGGATGTCGATCGGGGCCGGCAAGCCGAAGTTGAGGATCTGGCTCACGATGTCTGCCGGCGGGAAGGTGAACAGCGTCGACGGGTAGACCTGCGGCAGCTTCGCGCGCAGCGTGCGCACGTAGTCATCGGTCGGATGATGATCGCGGTTCAGGCTCACGTAGATGTCGGCGTCGCTCGGGCCGATGGGCGCCGAGGTGGAGTAGGTCAGATTGATGCCGCTGTAAGGCACGCCGATGTTGTCGACGATGGTGTCCAGTTCCTTGGCCGGTATGATGCTGCGGACAGTCTCCTCGACCCGATCGCACAGGGCCGCCGTCTGATCGATGCGCAGCCCGGTGCGCGCCCGCAGGTGCAGCCGGATCTGCCCCCCGTCGACGCTCGGAAAGTAGTCCTGTCCCAGACCCGGGAGATACCGGCCCATGGGAAACGCCAGGATCGCCGTTGCCGCCATGGCGAGCAAGAACGGCACGGCGAAGCGCCTGCCTCGCGTAAGCGCCCGCTCGAGCAGTGCACCATAAATGTCGCGCCACCGTAGAAAGCCGCGCTCGAAGCGCGCCTGGAGCCGTCCAAACGCTCCGCGTGTTCGATCGGGCGCGTCCGGGTCGTGCCGCTGCAGCCAGTACTTGGCGAGCGTCGGCACCAGCGTCCGCGACAGCAGGTACGAGGCCAGCATTGCAAAGACCACCGCCTCCGCGAGCGGCACGAACAGGAATCGCGCGATGCCCGCGAGCATGAACATCGGCACGAACACGATGCAGATCGCGAGCGTCGACACGAAGGCCGGCAGCGCAATCTCGCGCGCGCCGTTGAGTATCGCGTTCTCGACATCCTCGCCCCGCTCCAGATGCGAGTTCATGTTCTCGATCGTCACGGTGGCGTCGTCGACCAGGATGCCGACTGCGAGAGCGAGTCCGCCGAGCGTCATGATGTTGATCGTCTCCCCGAGCGCGGACAGGCAGATGATCGAGGCGAGGATCGACAGCGGTATGGAAATGGCGATAATCAACGTGCTGCGCCAGCTGCCGAGGAACAACAAGACCATGAGCGCGGTCAGGGAAGCCGCTATCACCCCTTCGCGCACGACTCCCGTGATGGCGCCGCGGACGAATATCGATTGATCGCCGATCGCGTCGATTTTGAAGGAGGGGGGAAGCGCGTCGCGGATATGCGGCAGGCGCTCCTTGATGCCGCGGATAATGTCGAGCGTCGAGGCGCTGCCGGTCTTGAGGATGCTCTGCAGGACGGCCCGGCGGCCATCGCGGCGCGCAATGTTGGTCTGCGGGGGATAGCCGTCGCGCACGTGCGCGACGTCGCGCACATAGATCACGTTGCCGTTGCGGGTCGTGACGGGGACGTTGTTCAAATCCTCGATCTGCTTGGGACTCGCGTTGAGTTCCACGAAGTACTCGAGGTCGCCGATCTTCTGTACGCCGGCGGGCAGGATCAGATTCTGCGCTGCGACCGCGTCGGTCACGTCGTTGCCCGACAGACCCTGCGCGCGCAGCGCGTCGGGGTCGAGGTCGATCTGAACCTGCCGCTGCAGGCCGCC
>DATHOV010000334.1:0-2820 GCA_035484515.1 Lysobacteraceae bacterium | reverse complement strand
TGTTTCCAGTGGTGACCAACTGGGTGGGTGAGAATCACACCGCCAGCGTGCCCACGGCCTGCTACGGAGTGGTCCTGATGCTGGCAGCGCTGGCATACTGGCTGCTGCAACGGATGATCATCGCGGTACAGGGTCCGCAGTCGCTGCTGCGGCGGGCGGTGGGGCATGATTGGAAGGGCAAGCTCTCCCCGGCTCTGTATGCGCTGGGCATCGCTGTATCATTCTGGAAGCCGTGGGTCTCGCAGGCGCTGTACCTGCTGGTGGCCCTGTTGTGGTTCATTCCCGACCGGCGCATCGAGAATCTGGTTGCCCATTGAAAGTGCGGTAAGGAACTACATGAGCAAGCGCGACTACTACGAAGTCCTCGGCGTTGCGAAGAACGCTAACGACGAGGAATTGAAGAAAGCCTATCGTCGCCTTGCGATGAAATACCATCCCGACCGCAACGCGGCGGGCGATGCGAAGGCCGAGGCCGCCTTCAAGGAATGCAAGGAAGCCTACGAGGTCCTCTCCGATGCGGCCAAGCGCAGCGCCTACGACCAGCGCGGCCACGCCGCGTTCGAGCACGGGATGGGCGGTCCCGGCGCAGGACCGGGTTTCGCGGACGTAGGCGACATTTTCGGCGACATTTTCGGCGACATTTTCGGAGGCGGTCGCGGCAGGCAGGCGCAACGCCGCGGCAACGACCTGCGTTACGGGCTCGAACTGGATCTCGAAGAGGCCGTGTTCGGCATCGAGCGCAAGATCGACATCGCGACCCTGATCGACTGCCGCATCTGCACCGGCACCGGCTCGGCCGACGGCAAACTCGAAACCTGCGCGACCTGTCGCGGCCAGGGCCGCGTGCGCCTGCAGCAGGGCATCTTCTCGCTGCAACAGGCCTGCCCGAGCTGCAGCGGTCGCGGTCGTACCATCGCCAATCCGTGCAAGGCCTGCCACGGTGAGGGCCGTGCCGAGGACGTGAAGACGCTATCGGTGAAGATCCCCGCCGGCGTGGACAACGGCGACCGCATCCGCCTGGGCGGAGAGGGCGAGGCGGGGCCGGCCGGTTCGCCACCCGGTGACCTCTACGTCGAAGTGCACGTGCGCGAGCACTCGATCTTCAAGCGCGAAGGCGACGACCTGTATTGCGAGGTGCCCATCCGCATTTCGCAGGCCGCGCTCGGCGACGTCGTGCGCGTGCCCACGCTCAATGGCGAAGCCGAGATAAAGATTCCCCCCGAGACCCAGACCGGCAAGCTCTTCCGCCTGCGCGGCAAGGGCGTGAAGTCCGTGCGCAGCCGCGGCCCCGGCGACCTGCTGTGCCGCGCGGTCGTCGAAACGCCGGTCAACATCACCACGCGCCAGCGCGAATTGCTCAACGAGTTCGAGGCGACCTTCCAGGGCGACGACGCGCGCCGCCATTCGCCGCGCAGCAGCACCTTCTTCGACAGCGTGAAGGCGGTGTGGGAGCGTATGAAGAGCTAGCAGGAGGTGGGCGTCCTGCGAATCGCCGGCCGCTCATTGTGCGGGATTCCAATCAGGCGATTCCCGCCCCGTGCCTTGCGCACTAATGCACGGCGTTCGTCGTACACTCTTGGCCTCATCCGCAGGGATCGAGGCATGAATGTACTGCTTGAGAAAGTGATGGGTTCGATCGATGGTTCCGTCGTGCAGCAGCTCGCTGCGCGGATGGGGGTGTCGCCGGACGAGGCGCAGGGCGCAATCGGCAGCGCGATGCCGGCATTGCTCGCAGGCATCGGCCAGCATGCCGGTACGTCGGGTGGTGCCAACGCCGTTCATGACGTTGCTCAGCAGTTGCAGGCCGGCAATGCGAATGGCGCGAACATGCAGGGCATGCTCGGGCAGGTGTTTGCCGACCAGCAGGGTGCGCAAGGGCTCGCCGCAGCAACGGGACTGCCGCAGGAGCATGCCGAACACATGCTGTCCGTGCTCGGGCCGGTGATCCTCACCGCGATCGGCCAGCACACAGCGCAGACCGGCGTCGGCGCCCAGGAGCTGGAGCAGGTCCTTGGCGCTGCTGCGCAACATGCGCAGTCGCAAGGCGGAGGCTTCAGCGGTCTGCTGGGTTCCCTGTTCGGCCAGAACTGAAAATCACGATGACCGCCCAGGCTCCCATCCGATTGTTGATCCACGGCGCTTCCGGGCGCATGGGCCGTGCGCTGCTGCGGATGGCAGCGGCCGATGCGCGCTTCGCGATCGTCGGCGCGATCACGCGTTCGGGCGGCAACGTCGGCGGCATACGCGCGGTTTCTTCAGAGCGCATCGCTTCGGCGATGCCTTTCGACGTGCTGGTGGACTTCAGCCTGCCGGGCGCGTTCGACGCCGCGCTGGAAGTCTGCCTGCAACGTGGCTGCGCGCTGGTGTCGGGCACGACAGGCTTGTCCGAAACGCAACGAGTGGCGCTCGTCGCTGCGGCCCCGTCGATACCGGCTCTCTGGGCGGCGAATTTCAGCATGGGCGTTGCCGTGCTGAACGAACTCGTCGCGCGCGCGGCAAAGGCGTTGCCGGACTGGGACTGCCACGTCATCGAGACCCATCACGTGCACAAGCGCGACGCGCCCTCGGGCACGGCGCTGGCGCTGGGCGAGGCGATCTCCAACGCGCGCGGCGCATCGCCGCACTACGTCAGCCTGCGCGCAGGCGACGTGGTCGGCGAGCACACGGTGCAGTTCACCGGCACCGGCGAACGTCTGGAACTGACCCATCGTGCAGGCGATCGCGATGTCTTCGTGCGCGGCGCGCTGGAAGCCGCAGCCCGCATCGCCAGGCGCGGGCCAGGCCTGTATTCGCTGGGGAAACTGCTGCTGGCCTGATTAC
>DATHOV010000333.1:0-2605 GCA_035484515.1 Lysobacteraceae bacterium | reverse complement strand
GATCATCTTCGCGTTCATGCCCGCGTTGACCTGGATGAAGTCGAGCGGCTGGAATGCGACCCGGAGGTCGTATTGCGGCAATGCGAACTCGAGCGCGATGCCCTGCTCCGGCCACAGCGGGCGCACCGAATCCGCGCCGCCTCGTTGCAGCCAGATCGCGTAGTCGTGCTCCCTGGCGAACGCGACCAGCGCGTCGCGGTCGCGGTCCGAGAGCGGCTGCATGTGGCGGAACACCAGTGCGACCCGCGACCCGCGATCATCCGTCGCATCGCCGACGATGAACTCGATCTGCGGGATGTCGCACTTGCCGTCGAGCGTGTCGATCATCCCGGCGAAAGCGCCGATGCGCTCGCCGATCTCCGGGACGACGGTATGGCAGTGCTGGATGTCGGCGACGAAGCGCGGGTCGTCCTCGCGGAAACCCACGAGCGTGCGCTCCTTGTTCGGGACATGGCGCACCGACAGCCGGCCCTTGCGACGATAGCCCCAGGGTGCGTCGGTCAGGGGCGGCAGGACGCGCTGCGCGGACACATGGCCGATGCGTCCGAGGTTTTCCAGCAGGACGTTCTGCTTGGCCTCGATCTGCTTCGTCGCATCCAGGTGCTGAAGGACGCAGCCCGAGCAGTGTCCGAAATGCGCGCAGCGCGGCACGACGCGATCGGGCGATGCCTGCAGCACCTCGCTCGCCGCAGCCTCGTCGTAGTTGCGGTGGCGCGCGGTAGGCTGTGCGACCACGCGTTCGCCAGGCAAGGCGCCGCGCACGAACACCGCCTTGCCGTCGCGGCGCGCGACGCCGCGGCCGTCGTGGGTCAGGCCGTCGATCGTCGCTTCGAAGGGAACGCGGGAAAAACTGCTGCGGGCCACGGAATCTGATCGCACGAACGGGACGCGCATTGTCGCATTCCGACTGCCGTGGATGGGGCAGCCGGCCGCAGTTGCGGGCAGCGGTCGCTCGCAGCATGCTTCCGCCGTGCACAGGCCGAGCCATCCGCCATGAATCCCGTCCGCCTGCTGCTCGTCGAGGACGATGCGGTGAGCCGAGGTTTTCTCACGCTCGCGCTGCAATCGATGCCGGCAACGGTCGTGGACGTTGCGACGAACGCAACGCAGGCCCTGTCGCATTCGCACGACGCTCCGCATGCCCTGTGGCTGCTGGATGCCAACCTCCCCGATGCCAGCGGCGAGGAGTTGCTCGGTGCACTGCGCGAGCTGCGTCCGGACATCCCAGCCCTGTGCCTGACGGCCGAGGTGCTGCCCGAGCGCTTCGACCGGTTGCATGCGGCCGGCTTCGTCGAAGTGCTGCAGAAGCCGCTGACGATCGCGGCCCTGCATGCCGCGGTGCGCCGTGCGCTCAGCGGGACTGGCCCGGTCGGCCGCGCCGATGCGCCGGTCTGGGACGATGCGATGGCCTTGCGGGCGCTCGGCGGCAACGCGGCGGCAGTGCAGGCCATGCGCGGCCTGTTCGTGGCCGAGCTGCCGAAGCAGGCCGAAGCGATCGCGCATGCGATCGCGGCCGACGACATCGACGGCGCGCGCGCGGAACTGCACAAGCTCAAGGCGAGTTGCGGCTTCGTCGGAAGCCCGCGCCTGCTCGATGCGATCCACGCGCTGTTCGCAGCGCCCGACGATCCGCAATGTTTCAAGCGCTTCAGGGAACAGGTGGTCGCCGCTCAGTCGCGGTCCTGAGCGGCATCGCTGCCGGCATCGATGCGCTTAAGGCCGGCGAACTCCGCAAGCAATCCCCACGACCGCAGGCCGCGCGGGCCGAGATGGTGCGCGATCAGCGTACGCAGGGCGACCCGTTGCTCGCGCAGTTGCGCATCCGATGGAACGGTCTCATCCGCGAGAGCCAGCAGCGCAGCGCCGCCGATGCCGCCCCGGTCGACCGCGCCGCCGTCGCGGACGCGCAGCGCGCCGTGTTCCGGGTCGATGCGATAGCGCGCATCCGCTTCGAGCGGCGTGGCGTTCGCATCGTGGCTCAGGTCGAGCGCATAGCCGAGTCCTTCGAGCAGGTCGCGCTCGAACCGGCGCAGCGTCCACGACAGCGACGTGGTCTCGGCAAGTTCGTCCAGAGCATGCGCAAAACGCAGGAACAGTTCCGGATGGGCGTCGTCGCGCTGCAGCAGGCGCAGCACGAGTTCGGCTACGTAGAACCCAGCCAGCAGGGCGTCCCCGGCCAGCGGCGGTGCGTGGCCGCCGGCTTCGGCGTGCAGCAGCTGTGCTAGTTCGCCGCGGTGCAGGTAGTCCACGCGGATACGCTGCAGCGGTTGCAAGGCCGCGCGCAGCGGCTGCTTCTTCGCACCCTGCACGCCACGCGCGACCATGCCGATGCGGCCGTGCTCGTGGGTGAACATCTCGACCAGCAGGCTGCTCTCGCGCCAGCGCGTCGCGTGCAGGACGATCGCCGGCTGGCCGAGCACGCGCATGTTCAGTCGGTATAGCCGAACTGGTTCAGGGCGTTGACGTCGTCGGCCCAGCCTTCGCGCACCTTGCACCAGGTCTCGAGGAAGACCTTGCGGCCGAACAGGCGCTCCATGTTCTCGCGGGATGCGCGGCTGATCTGCTTGATGCTCTCGCCCGCCTTGCCGACCACGATCGCCTTCTG
>DATHOV010000332.1:0-5924 GCA_035484515.1 Lysobacteraceae bacterium | reverse complement strand
CGAACCGTTCGCCTGTTGCGCCGGCTGCAACAACAGCAGCGCTTCGACCTTGCCGCTGTGGTTGTTCCAGACGGGCAATACCTCGGTGTCCTTGCCGGTCAGCACATCCGAGCCACCCGCACCCAACCTGTCGGGCACCGTCTGCGCATGCGCAGACAATGCCATCGAGGCGAGTATCAGGGCAGTGGCGAAACGCATCGACATGTCTGGTTCTTCGGCCTGCAAGTGACGTGGTTGGCTTGGACGGCACAGGCTCAGGATGGTTCCCGGGCAGGGGTTCACCCTAACAGATTTACAAGGATTTAACAAGATGAAGCTATTGCAAGGTGTCGGATCCGGGTGCGGTTGCAGGCCGATCGAACAGGGCCAGCACCTCGTCCCGCGGGAGCCGGTAGGTCTGGCCGCAGAAGGCGCAACTGATCTCTGCTGTGGGCGGCTCGAGTTCCATCGTGCTGGCCAGGGCCTCCTCGCGACCAAGGCTTTGCAGCATCGCCTCCACGCGCTCCCGCGAGCATGAGCAGCCGAAGCGCAGCGGGCGCTGGTCGCGGACACGCACGCCGTCCTCGTGGAACAGGCGGAACAGCAGTTCGTGGGGCGACGTGGCCAGCAGTTCGTCCCGGCCGAGGGTTTCGAAGCATGCCACCGCGCGCGTCCAGCCATCGGCGTCGTCCACGCTGCCCGGCAGCTTCTGCAGCATCAGGCCCACCGCATGCGAAGCGTCGGCTGCGAGCAGCATCCGCGTCGGCAATTGCTCGGACTGCGCGAAATAGCCCTCGAAGGCCTCGGCCATGGTATCGGCATCCAGGCCGACCATGCCTTGGTAACGCATCCCGTCCCGGCCGCCGGCGACGACGTTCTCGATGGTGATCGCGAGCAGCGAATCCTCGCCGAAGGCGCGCGGGCCGAGCGGATCCGGCAACGGCTCTTCAAAAGCGGCCAGTCCCCGCAAGGTGCCGTCACGGGTGCATTCGGCGAATAGCGAGCGCAGCGCGCCGGTGCCGCGCAATTGCACGCTCAGGCGCCCATCGATCTTGGCGTGGCCGGTCATCAAGGCGGTGGCCGCGAGGGTTTCGCCGAGGCAGGCGGCGACCGTGGGCGGATAGGGCGCGCGTTCGAGCACCGTCCGCCAGGTCGCGTTCAGTCGCACCAGCACGCCGCGCACGCCGGATGTTTCCAGCAGGAAGCGCACCAGGATGTCGCCCTGGGTGGTTTCGGTGGATTTTGGAAGTGTCATCGGTTCCTGCAGGCTCCCGCGTAAGGACGCGGGACGATAAGCTCGCGTCGATGAAGATCAGGCACACACAATGGGTCGGGCGGTGAACGGGATCAAGTCCCGACGGCCCCGGCGTGGCGCGTCGGAGGCAGGCGCTTGAACGTGCCGCACCCGCAAAGGCGCATCCGCTGGTTGCGCTGGCTGTTCCTATGGCTGCCGCTGCTGTTCGTCGGCATCAGCGTGGCGCAAGTGCTGTGCCTGCGCTGGATCGATCCTCCGACCAGCGCCTTCATGGTCGAACGCCGCATCGAGGCATGGCAGGACGGCGATCGAGGTTTCCGGCTGCATTACCACTGGCGACCGCTGAACGAGATCTCGCGCTGGCTGCCGATGTCGACGATCGCTTCGGAGGATCAGAAGTTCTTCGAGCACCACGGGTTCGACTACGCGGCGATTGACAAGGCGTTCGACCACAACAACGAGGGCAGGCCTGAGCGCGGTGCCAGCACGATCAGCCAGCAGGTCGCGAAGAACCTGTTCCTGTGGAGTGGCCGCAACTATGTGCGCAAGGGTCTGGAGGCCTGGTACACGGTGTTGATCGAGCACCTGTGGTCGAAGCAGCGCATCCTGGAGATGTACGTGAACGTCGCCGAATTCGGCGATGGCATCTACGGCGCCGATGCCGCCGCCCACGAGCTGTTCGGGACCACTGCGATGCGGCTGACTCCCTCGCAGTGCGCACGACTGGCCGCGGTGCTGCCGAATCCGCGGCAGTGGTCGGCCGCCAAACCAGGGGCCTATGTCCAGCGCCGCGCAGCCTGGATCCAGCGCCAGATCGGCCAGCTCGGCGGCCCGGGCATGCTGTCGAGGTCACGACACTAGCTTGCCGTCGTGAGGACGGGCGTGCCGAAGCGCGCGCAGACCGATACCATCGCACGATGGAACCGCAGACCATGCTGACGGTCGTGATCGCCGCCTTCAACGAGGAGGCGGCGTTGCCTCTGCTGCATGTGCGCCTGCGCACGGTGCTCGACGGCCTGGACCTGCGCACGCGCGTGCTCTACATCGACGATGGCAGCCGCGATCGCACATGGGACACGCTTTGCAGGATCGCGCAGGACGACCCACAGGTTGCGCTGCTGCGGCTTTCGCGCAATTTCGGTAAGGAAGCGGCGTTGACTGGGGGCCTGGATCGCGTCCTCGAGGGTGCGGCGCTGGTGCTCGATGCCGACGGCCAGGACCCGCCCGAGTTGATCCCTGAATTCGTCGAACGCTGGCGAGAAGGCCACGACGACGTCCACGGCATGCGGCTGGAGCGCGAGGGTGAGGGCTGGCTCAAGCGATTCAGTGCGCATGCGTTCTACCGGGTGATCGGGCATTTGTCGCGGACACCGATCCCGCGCGATACCGGCGATTTCCGCCTGCTCTCGCGACGCGCCCTCGACGCGCTGGCCCAGTTGCGCGAACGTGGGCGCTTCATGAAAGGTTTGTTCGCCTGGGTCGGGTACCGGCAGGTCGCGTTGCCCTACCACCGGAGTCCACGGTTGGCCGGCCAGAGCAAGTTCGGCTTCTGGAAGCTGTGGAACTTCGCACTCGACGGCATCACCAGCTTCTCGACCGCCCCTCTCCGGGCGGCGACCTACCTTGGGCTGCTGACCGCGCTGGTCGCGTTCGTGTTCGGCATTTTCACGATCGCCAAGACCGTGTTGTGGGGCGATCCGGTGCGCGGCTATCCGAGCCTGGCGGCGATCATCGTGTTCCTGGGCGGGGTGCAGCTCATCGCGCTTGGCGTGATCGGCGAATACCTCGGACGACTGTACCTGGAGGTCAAGAGCCGTCCATTGTACCTGGTCGATACCTGGGCGCCAGCTGCTGTCGACCAGCCGGTATCCGGCGAGTCCCGTGCCGCGGTCGAAGTGCATCGGGTTTCATCGTCCGCGCTATGATCGGGGCTCGGGCCCTGTGGCGCGATGAATAGATGATAGTAGGAGGACGTCATGGAACTGGTTCGACATCTCCTGGCCAACAAACCCGTCGGCGTGGTATCGATTCCGCCGGATGCCACCGTGCTGGAAGCGATCCGGTTGATGGCCCAGCACGAAACCGGCTCGGTCCTCGTCATGCGTGGCCGGATCCTGCTGGGCATCGTTTCGGAGCGGGACTACACGCGCAAGGTCGCCCTGAAGGGGCGCGCATCGGCAACCACGTCTGTTGCCGACATCATGACCTCGCCGGTCGTCACCGTCGGCCCTGACGAGACCGTCCAGCGCTGCATGCAGGTGATGACCGAGCGGCGCTTCCGCCATCTGGCCGTGGTCGAGAACGGCCAGGTCACCGGGGTCGTTTCGATCGGCGACCTGGTCAAGGCCATGCTGGAATTGCAGAAGCAGGAAATCGCGCAGCTCCAGCAGTACATATCGAGCTGAAGCTGCCATCCGGGGGATGGCTCCGGGGGATGCAGCGTAGTCAATCCGCCGACGGACGGAATCCGGGTTCGTCCGGCTCGCGCTAGACTGCGCTGGCGCCGGGGGGTGGCGCGGAGGGTGCCGTGAGACTGATCGAACTGCTGCCGAATTTCATCTCCGAACTGCAGATTGCTTGCGAACAACTGGGTCGTTCCGATCTGACGGCCCAGTTGGAGACCGTTGAACTCGACAACAACACCTACAGTGTCGAGACGCGCGTCGCGCAACTTCGCCTGCGCCCGGGATTGAAGACCGACCTTGAGAAGAAGGCCGAACAGGATTCGGGTCGCGAGCCGCCGTCGGTGAACGAAAGCTTGATCCTGCGCCATCGCTATGGTGTCAAGGTCGAGACGGACAATGTGGGGCGCCTGCGCAAGCTGACCGTCGCGCAAGGCACCGATATTGCCCAAGCGCTCGGGAAATTTTCGCCGTTGCGGCAGTAGCACGTACCCGGCCGCGTCTGTCGGCATGCGGTTTCGCGCGGCGTGCTGGTAAAATCGCCGCATCATGATTTCCTTCCGCAATTTCGCCCTGCGGCGTGGCGAACGCCTGCTGCTGTCCAACGTCGACCTCAGCCTGCACGCAGGCTGGCGCGTGGGCGTAGTCGGTCGCAACGGCACTGGCAAATCCAGCCTGTTCGCGGCCATCCAGCGTGAAATCGAGTCGGACCAGGGCGATCTGGACCTGTCCGGCAAGGCGCGTATTGCAAGTGTCGCCCAGGAGACTCCGTCCTTGCCGGATCCGGCGATCGACTTCGTACTCGGCGGCGATGTCGAGGTTGCGGCCGCGATCCGCGCCGAAGCCGCGGCGATGGAGGCCGAGGACTACGATGCGGTCGCCGAAGCTCACCATCGGCTCGACGAACTCAACGGTTACGACGCGACCGCGCGTGCCGGACGCCTGCTGCACGGCTTGGGATTTTCCGCCGAGACCCACCAGCGCGCGGTGTCCTCCTTCTCTGGCGGTTGGCGCGTCCGCCTGAACCTCGCGCGCGCACTGATGATGCCGTCGGACCTGTTGCTGCTCGACGAGCCGACCAACCACCTCGACCTCGACGCCGTGCTCTGGCTCGAACAATGGCTGCTGCGCTACCAGGGCACCCTGTTGCTGATCTCGCACGACCGCGAGTTCCTCGACGGCGTGTGCACGCACACCCTGCACCTGCACGAGGGCAAGGCGAAGCTGTACACCGGCGACTACACGAGCTTCGAGCGCCAACGTGCCGAACAACTGCACCAGCAGCAGATCGCGTTCGAGAAGGAACAGGTCGAGCGCGAGCACCTGCAGAAGTTCATCGACCGCTTCAAGGCCAAGGCCAGCAAGGCCAAGCAGGCGCAGTCGCGCATGAAGCGCCTCGCCAAGCTCGCCGGTACCGAGGCGGTGCGCGCCGAGCGCGCGTTGCATATCAACTTTGCCGAGCCGATGAAGCTGCCCAATTCGCTGATCCGCCTGAACCACGTCGATGCCGGCTATATCGGTGCGAACGGTGCGGTGGCGAAAATCCTCGACGAAGTCGGCTTCGGACTCGAAGCAGGCGATCGCATCGGCCTGCTCGGACCGAACGGCGCGGGCAAGTCCACGCTCGTGAAGACATTGGTAGGCGAGCTGCCCGTGCTTGCCGGCGAACGCAGCGCACATCCGGACCTGCAACTGGGCTACTTCGCCCAGCACACGGTCGAGGCGTTGCAGCCCGGCCAGAGCCCGATCAACCACCTGCAGGACATCGCGCCGACCGTCTCGACTCAGGAATTCCGCGACTTCCTCGGCCGCTGGAACTTTCCCGGCAACCGGGCCTTCGAATCGGTCGACACCTTCTCGGGCGGCGAACGCGCTCGCCTTGCGCTCGCCTTGATCGCGTGGCGCAAGCCGAATGTGCTGCTGCTCGACGAACCGACCAACCACCTCGACCTCGACATGCGCGAAGCGCTCGCCGAAGCGCTGTCGGATTTCGACGGTGCGATCGTGCTCGTCTCGCACGATCGCCACTTGATCGGCCTGGTCTGCGACACGTTCTGGCGCGTTGCCGACGGCCATGTCGAAGCCTTCGACGGCGACCTCGATGGGTACGCGGCGTGGTTGCGTTCGCGCGGATCGGAGCCGAAGAAAGCTGTGGTCGAACCGGCAGCGAAAAAAGGCGTGGCGAAATCGCCCAGTTCCGATCCGTTGTCGAAACAGCAACGCGCCCGCCTCAAGCAGGTCGAAACGCGCATCGCGGGATTGCAAGCCGAACTCGCGCAGATCGAGGC
>DATHOV010000331.1:0-3403 GCA_035484515.1 Lysobacteraceae bacterium | reverse complement strand
GTGGCCCGGGTCGCAGCCGATCGCGACCGCCAGGTCGTGCACTTCGTTGGAGGCGAGCACGCCGGAGCTTTCGACTTCCCAGGTGTTGAGGATCTTGCCGCGCAGCGGGAGAATCGCCTGGAACTCCTTGTCGCGCGCCTGCTTCGCGCTGCCGCCGGCGGAATCGCCCTCGACGAGGAACAGCTCGGTGCGCGTCAGGTCCTGCGAGATGCAGTCGGCGAGCTTGCCGGGCAGGGCGGGGCCTTGGGTGACCTTCTTGCGGATGACCTGCTTCTCGGTCTTCAGGCGCAGCGTCGCGCGTTCGATCGCGACCTGCGCGATCGCTTCGCCGGCTTCGACGTGCTGGTGCAGCCACAGCGCGAACGCATCGTGCGCGGCGCCCTCGACGAAGGCCGCTGCCTGGCGCGACGAGAGCCTTTCCTTGGTCTGTCCCGAGAACTGCGGATCGGCGAGCTTGACCGACAGCACATAGGCGACACGATCCCACACGTCTTCTGGGGCGAGCCGCACGCCGCGCGGCAGCAGGCCGCGCACGTCGCAGAATTCGCGCAGCGCCTCGGTCAGGCCGGTGCGCAGGCCGTTGACGTGGGTGCCGCCCTGCGCGGTCGGAATGAGGTTCACGTAGCTTTCCTGCACGAGCTCGTCGCCATCGGGCAACCAGCATGCGGCCCAGTCGACGATCTCCGAGGTGCGCGCGAGCGCGCCGACGAACAGTTCCGGCGGCAGGCAGGCGCGGCCGTTGAGTTCGCCATGCAGATAGTCGCGAAGACCATCGCGGTAATGCCATTCGACGCGCTCGCCGCTGGCTTCGTCGAAGAAGCGCACGGTCAAGCCTGGACACAGCACGGCCTTCGCGCGCAGCAGGTGCTTGAGCGGCTTGATGGCGAACTTCGGGGTGTCGAAGTAGCTCGTCTCCGGCCAGAAGCGCAGGCGGGTGCCGGTGTTCTTCTTGCCGACCGCGCCCGTGTTCTTGAGCTTCGAAGTCGGATCGCCGTTCGCGAACGACATCGCAAACTCGCCGCCGTCGCGCTTGATCACGACCTCGAGTTTCTTCGACAGCGCATTGACGACGCTCACGCCGACTCCGTGCAGTCCGCCGGAGAAGCTGTAGTTGCGGTTGTTGAACTTGCCGCCTGCGTGCAGGCGGGTGAGGATCAGTTCGACGCCGGGGATCTTCTCCTCGGGATGGATGTCGACCGGCATGCCGCGGCCGTCGTCGGCCACCTCGCAGCTTCCATCGTTGAACAGGGTGATGTCGATCGTGGTCGCGTGGCCGGCCAGCGCCTCGTCGACCGCGTTGTCGACGACTTCCTGGGCGAGGTGGTTCGGGCGCGTGGTGTCGGTGTACATGCCCGGGCGGCGCTTGACGGGCTCCAGGCCGGAAAGGACTTCGATGTCGGCTGCGTTGTAGCGGCTGCTCATGGGGCGTTCTGGGGTCCGCTGGTTCGAGGCGGGTTGGATTGTGACGGACTCCAGGCGCGGATGCGCGAATCGCTTTCGTGGGGCAGCCCGCGTTGGGGCAAAACCGATGCCGCACCGAAGGTTCGATGAACTGCGCTTGTGATGAGTGTGACCAAGTGCTCGGGAAGGCCGTGCAGCTGGTTAACCTTTTGTTATTGCAATAAAAAATTCGTTAACCTGAATTTCCGGTTCAGTTTGGGTTCCGTTGCGGGCGTGGAAGGTACGCCATCGCAATGGGCTGGCCATCGGAAGGCTGCCTCCACCCACCCGCAGGACCGCAACAGCGCCACCGCAAAGGAGCCTTCCGCATGCGCCGACTGATGCTTGCCTTGTCGATCGCCAGCTTCATCGCAGCCCCCGCCGCTTTCGCCCACAACCATCACTTCGGTGCAGCCCACGTCAGTTCCCACAGAGGGCACTCGCGTGGCAATGATGCCGAGTCGAATGCAGCCAACCAGGGCGCATTCGATCCATCCGACCGGTCCAGGACGGTCGCCGATTCCGGCCGTTCGCGCCACCACGAGCGCGTTCCGGACGAGGAAGAACTCGAGCAACCCGAGCAGTAGACTCGCCCGGAAACTTTCCCTGACGATGCCCCGCACGAGCGGGGCATCGTTTTTTCAGGGTCCAACTCGCTCGCGGCTGCCGGTCGCAGCCTGTAGAATGCGGTTTTCCGGAACCACTGAAACCATGACCCGCCTGATTTTCGTGACCGGTGGTGTGGTGTCCTCGCTTGGCAAGGGCATCGCATCGGCGTCCCTGGCAGCCATCCTCGAAGCCCGCGGCCTGCGGGTGACGCTGATGAAGCTCGATCCCTACATCAACGTCGATCCGGGCACGATGAGCCCGTTCCAGCACGGCGAGGTGTACGTCACCGACGACGGCGCCGAGACCGACCTCGACCTGGGCCACTACGAACGCTTCGTCCGCACCCACCTCACGCGCAGCAACTCGATCACGACCGGTCGCGTGTACGAGAACGTGATCCGCAAGGAACGCCGCGGCGACTACCTCGGCGCGACCGTGCAGGTGATCCCGCACATCACCGACGAGATCAAGCGCTGCATCGACGAAGCGACCGATGGTTTCGACGTCGGCCTGGTCGAGATCGGCGGCACGGTCGGCGATATCGAGTCGCTGCCGTTCCTCGAGGCGATCCGCCAGATCCGCACCGAGCGCGGCCCGCATCGCGCGATCTTCATGCACCTGACCCTGGTGCCGTTCATTGCGGCGGCAGGCGAGCTCAAGACCAAGCCGACCCAGCACTCCGTGAAGGAACTGCGCTCGATCGGTATCCAGCCGGACATCCTGCTGTGCCGTTCCGAGCAGCCGTTGCCGGATTCCGAACGCCGCAAGATCGCCTTGTTCACCAATGTGCCCGAGAAAGCCGTGATCTCGGCGGTGGACCTGGACAACATCTACAAGATCCCGCTGTGGCTGCACGCGCAGGGACTGGACCAGATCGTGGTCGAGGACCTGCATCTGGAAGACAAGGTGCACGCGGTCGACCTGTCCGAGTGGATCGCAACGGTCGATGCGGCCGAGCACCCTGTCGACGAGGTGACGATCGCAGTCGTCGGCAAGTACGTCGATCACCAGGACGCCTACAAATCGCTCGGCGAAGCCCTGCGTCATGGTGGTCTGCGCCAGCGCACGAAAGTGAAGCTGAAGTGGCTGGAGTCCGAGGCGGTCGAAAAGCAGGGTGCGGCGGCATTGCTCGACGACGTCGATGCGATCCTCGTGCCCGGCGGCTTCGGCGACCGCGGCTTCGAAGGCAAGGTGCTCAGTTCGAAGTACGCACGCGAGCATGGCATTCCGTATTTCGGAATCTGCTATGGCCTGCAGGCGGCGGTCGTGGATTTCGCACGCAACGTGGCCGGCCTCGAGAATGCCGCGAGCACCGAGAACGACCGTGCCTCGCCGCATCCGGTGATCGGCCTGG
>DATHOV010000330.1:0-3294 GCA_035484515.1 Lysobacteraceae bacterium | reverse complement strand
CTGGTGCCGATGTTGACGTTGGCGATGCCGCAGTCCGAACCGGCCGCCGACAGGAAGGCTTCCGCAGTGCGCAGGTTCGCGGTGAAGATCGCCGACGACAGCCCCTGCGGCACGTCGTTCTGCAGTGCCAGGGCCTCGTCGAGCGACGAATACTTCATCACGTACAGGATCGGCGAGAAGGTCTCGGTCTGCACGACTTCGTCGGAATTCTTCAGGCCGGTCACGATCGTGGGCAGCACGAAGTAGCCCTTGCGCTCGGTCAGCGCACGGCCACCGCTGGCGATCGTGCCGCCGGCGGCCTTGGCCCTGTCGATCGCGGCGAGGAAGGCCTTCACCGCCTCCGGGCTGTTGAGCGGGCCCATCAGGTTGGCCGGATCGGTCGGATCGCCGATCTTGGCTTCGACCTGCTTGTACGCGCCGACGAGTTTCGCCAGCACCTCGTCGTGGATCGACTCGTGCACGAACAGCCTGCGCGTGGTCGTGCAGCGCTGGCCGGCGGTGCCGACCGCGCCGAAGGCGATGGCGGGGATCGCGAGCTTCAGGTCGGCGGTCTCGTCGACGATGATCGCGTTGTTGCCGCCGAGTTCGAGCAGGGAGCGGCCCATGCGGTGTGCGACGCGCTCGCCGACCATGCGGCCGACCTTGGTCGAACCGGTGAAGCTGATCAGCGGGATGCGACGGTCCTCGACGAAGGACTGCGCGAGTTCGCTGCCGGCGTCGTTGAACAGGAAGAACAGGTCCGGGAAGCCGCCGTCCTTGAGCGCCGCGTTGCAGATCTTCATCGAAGCGATCGCCGAGAGCGGGGTCTTGGGCGAGGGCTTCCAGATGCAGATGTCGCCGCAGACTGCCGCGACGAACGAATTCCAGGCCCACACCGCGACCGGGAAATTGAACGCGCTGATGATCCCGACCAGACCGATCGGATGCCATTGCTCGTACATGCGGTGGCCGGGGCGTTCGGAATGCATGGTCAGGCCGTAGAGCTGGCGCGACAGGCCGACCGAGAACTCGCCGATGTCGATCATCTCCTGCACTTCGCCATCGCCCTCGGGCTTGGACTTGCCCATCTCGAGTGCGACCAGGGAGCCCAGTGCGTCCTTATGGGTTCGCAGTGCCTCCGCGCACAGCCGAATGGCTTCACCTCTCTTGGGTGCCGGCGTGGTGCGCCACACCGCGAACGATTCCTGCGCACGCGCGAGGATCGTGTCGTAGTCGGCCTTCGAGGAGGCGTGCACCCGCGCGATCACCTCGCCGGTCGCCGGATTGACCGGCTCGATAACGCCCGCGTCGGTCGTCTTCGCCCATTCGCCACGGCCAAGGTAGGTGCCGGATTCGACGGCGCCAAGACCGAGGGCGGTGAGGACGGGGTGGAGCGGGGAGGCGGTGGAGCGGGTGTCGAGTTGCGCGTTCATGTGTTGTCTGCCTGTTGTGTGCATCGCAGCGAAGCGATGCGTTGTCGTAAACGTCACAGCGTAGCGACGATGGCCAGTGCGTCCCATCGAAGCGACGCTTTTGAAAGCGCCCATCGAAGCGACGTTTCCCAGAGCGCCCCATCCAAGCGACGCTCTCATTGAAAGTCCGCACATGGATGTGCGGTCGCGAAGTTGGATTCCAAAGAGGAGACCCTTCTCGCGATTGACCCACCATGGCGAGGCGCAAACGGACTTGCGCATCAAGCTTCCATGCGACCCCGACAGGATTTGAACCTGTGACCTCGTCCTTAGGAGGGACGCGCTCTATCCAGCTGAGCTACGGGGCCAGTGACCGTAAATTATCGCAGGGAACCTTCCATGGTGCGATTTCCAGTCGCCATCCATGGCTCCTCGGCTCGGCTTGCACGACAGTCCACTGGACTGTCGTAGGCGCAATCCGAGCCACCAGCTGAGCTACGGGGCCAGTGATTGCAAATTATCGCAGGGAACCCTCCATGGTGCGCTGTCCGGTCGCCATACATGGCTCCCCGGGCCCGTTCGCGCGACTGTCCACTGGACGGTTGCAAGCACTCACGAGCCCACCAGCTGAGCTACGGGGCCGAGCCCCCAATTATCGCAAGGAACGGACCATCCTGTCTTTCGTGGCGAGGCAGCGAAGTCCGGCGGACCATTCTTTCGGGAAACCCGGCTTTGCCGGGGGATCCTTACTGCGCCTTCTCCGCGTCGATCGTCTTCTCGTCCAGCATGGGCTTCCCTGCTTCCTTCAGCCTGGCATTGAGCGCGGCGAGATCGGTGGTCTTGAGTCGTTCCCATGCGGCCAGTACGCCGTCCAGCATCGGCAGCATCCTGGCGTAGCCGGTGCGCGCATCGGTCGTGGGCGCCGCGTCGGCGTCATCCACTGCCGCCAGGAGTTTGTCCAGTCCGTCGGCGACAAAGACCAGCGTGCTCGTACTCTTCGGTGGGAAGGCCCAGGCATTGTTCGGGTTCGCCGTCTGGGTAAGGCCATCGATCGCAACGAGCTTGTCGTCGAACGCGTCGATGGCAACCCGCAAGCTGAGGTCTGCGCCCTTGCGCTCATTTCCCAGCGCTTTGTGCCATGCCTTCTCTTCGGATTGCGCTTGCGCAAGGCGTGCCTGTGCCGCTTCCACTTCGCGCGCGAGGGTGAACTGCTGCGCGTAGGCTTCGGCAGGCAGGTGCACGCGCGGATCGGGCACGACGTCCAGCGGCTGTCGCCAGGTCTTGCCATCCACATCCAGTTCGACGCTGTAGTGCCCCGGCGGCGCCCACACGCCTTCGGAGTAGGCATTGCCTTGCGCCGATGCCGGTGGCGCCGGATAGCGCAGTGGCCAGACGAAGCGATGCCATCCCGGCGTGGTTCGCAGCATCGATGGCGGCGGATACCATTCGGGCATTGCGTCGATCGTCGCGAGGTCGTGTGCTGGAGGTGCGTCGGCGCTGGAATAACTCCGCACGACCTGTCCCTGGCCGTCGCGGATGGTGAGCCGCAGCGGCTGCTTCGGCGTCGTCGCCAGCACATAGTCCAGCCGCGCGCCGAACGGCGGATTGGCGGCGACGGGTTCCTCCTTCGGCAGCGGCGTACCGGTGAAACCGGACGGACGCACGCGGATCGCGGTGGACGGTACGAACAGCTTCGTTTCGCCCAGCGAGCCATCGTCGCCGAGCTGGCGCAGCGACGCGACGTCGTCGAGCACCCAGAACCCGCGGCCGTGCGTCGCGATGACCACATCATCGTCATGGACGTCGATGTCGCGCACCGACGTGCGCGGCAGGTTCATCTGCAGGGGCTGCCAGTGCGCGCCATCGTCGAACGATGCGTACATGCCCAGTTCGGTCGCGGCAT
>DATHOV010000329.1:0-3482 GCA_035484515.1 Lysobacteraceae bacterium | reverse complement strand
AGACGATCCCGGAGTCGAGCATCATCGTCGACTACCTGGCGCGAACCGTTCCCTCCGCAGCCTCGCTGGTGCCGACCGATCCGGACCGCGCGATGCGCACCCGCCTCTTCGATCGCCTCGTCGACAGCTACATCCACCTTCCGCTCCAGCAGGTGGTTGCCGATCGCCTGCGTCCGGAGGGCCGGCATGACGCTTTCGGCGTCGAGCAGGCGCGCGCCCAGATCCGCTCGGGCTACAGCCTGATCGCCCCGATGATCGCCGGCCCCTGGGCCATGGGCGAGGCCTTCACGCTGGCGGACTGCGCGGCCTTGCCGGCGCTGTTCTATGCCGACTACGCCGTTCCACTGGGCGACTGGCCAGAGCTCGCTTCCTACCTCGGCCGCCTGAAGGCGCGGCCCAGCGTGGCCAGGGTGCTGGCCGAGGCCGAACCCTTCTTCAAGTACTTTCCCTTGAAGGACGGCTGATGCCGGGGAGGGAAGGGGACGGAGGCAATCAGGTCCGAACAATTCCCTCCGTCCCTTTGTTCTGTGCTGAGCTGCGTGCAGCTTGCCGCTGGCGATGTTGCCAAGAAAAGGGGCCAGAGGGAATATTCGATGGAATCGAACATTCGCTCTGGCCCCTTTCCCGACGTTTCCCTCAGGCTGTATGCGTCTTCCGTCTACCTGCGCAGCGTGCTACCAGACGAAATTGATCTCGCCGGTCATGGCGGCGCCGCTGGTGTTCTTGAGCTGGATCTGGGTGTCGCTCAACACCTGGACGTCGAGGTACTTGCCGATGTAGTCGCAATAGACGATATGCGTTCCGGGAGTGCTGGAAAAGCCGGAGCTGATCGCGCCGGTGGCAATGTCCGAACCAACCCATTCGAGGAACGATGCCGGCGCGACCCGCAGAAGCGTGGCCTGGCCGACGCCACGATTGCCCTCGGTGTTTTGCACGCAGGTGAAAGAGACGGGTGTGTTGGTGGCCGGCACGAGGACGGCGAGGGTGGCACCGCCAGCGATGTTGTAAGCGACATGCGTCTGGTCAGCCCACGCTGCCGACGACAGGCCCAGGAACGCGCAGCCAGCCATTAGAACTTTTGCAATGTCACGGTATTTGCTGTTCGAGAACATGTTGATTCACTCCGAAAATGAGATCACTGGTTACGGGCGCCAATCGCCTCGGAGGCTGCCGACTTTCCGAGGATGGCAGTCGATGGTCAGTCCCCATCGCCCAGGAGCTGCCGGAGCGGATGGGGATTGGAACGAAGCTTTCGATCGGCCCTTTCGACGTTCCCTTTGGGTGGAATACGCCTTCGGCCTGCTTGCGCGGCGCCTTACCAGACGAAATTGATGACGCCGGCCTCGGCAACACCCGCCGTGTTCTTGACCTGGATCTGGGTGTCGCTCAACACCTGAACGTCGACGGTCCCGCCAAAGTCGCAATAGACGATATGGGTTCCGGGAGTAGCGGAGTAGCCGGATGAGACGGCGTGCGTGAAAACGTCCTCGCTGACCCATTCGAGGAACGATACCGGCGCGACCCGCAGAATCGTGGACTGACCGAGACCACGATCGCCCGAGGTGTTGTTCGCGCAGGTGAAAGAGATGGGCGTGTTGGTGGCCGGCACGAGAACGGTGAGGGTGCCGCCGGCAGCGACGTTGTAACTGACATGCGTCTGGTCTGCCCATGCTGCCGACGAGAAAGCCAGGAATGCGCAGCCAGCCAGCAGGACCTTCGCAACGCCGTGAGATTTGATTTTGGAGAACATTTGGAGTTCGCTCCTTGAAGTGGGGGATACCGGGCGCCAAGCTCGAAGTCTTCCGACTTCTGGGCCCGGTACCTGATGCGAACGCGCTTTGCGCAGACGTACGGCCAGAAGGCGCATCTGTTTCCATCGCGGATTCCATGACCTCTTTTCCGCTCTTTTCCGTTCCGGATTTCTCAATCGAAATCGGCCGAAAAAGGGGACGCAGGCAATCAAGCGAAGATAACTACCTCTGGACTGCCCCATTCGAATCCTGCGGAACGCGACCCAGCCGCGCTTGCCATCACCCGTACGACAAGCTCGCAATCTTTTCGGCGCCGTCCACCCCGATCGAAAACTTCAGCTCGCTGCCCGGCCCGAACTGGATGACGTAGTCGAACCATTGCAGATCGGCTGCCGAGCGCTGGCCTTTGAAGACGAAGGCGGTCGGATGGCCGAAGGGTGCGAATTTTTCCTGCAGGTGCTGGGCCAGGCCGGTCTTGAGCTTTCCGTTCAACCTGTCGTTGAGAGAGTCCGAGTGGTCGGCTCCCGTCTGCAGCCCCGCGAACAGGACTCTCAGGCTGGCCGTCCTGGCCGGATCTTCGCCGGGCGCAGGGCGATGTGAAGCCGCGGCAATCTCCGGATTCAGGTCCTCGAAGATCGCGGTGGTGATCCTCTCGCCCGGCTCGGGATCTTCGACGTTGTTGGTGAACGCGATGATCTGCAGGCCCTGCTTCGGAAAATACTCGTCCGCCGAGGTGAAGCCGAACGATCCGCCGGTGTGCCCGACGCGCGGCTGGTCGTCGATGGAATCGACGAACAGGCCGAAGCCATAGCCGGCATCGGCCCCATCGGTGGTCTTCACCGAGGTGCTCATCGACGCGTAGTCCGCGGCCGTCACGATCCTGCCGTTGCGCAGGGCTTCGTTCCATTTTTGCAGATCGTCGACGGTCGACACCAGGTGTCCAGCCGACCATCCGAACGAATCGCTGATCGTCGGCGCGCGCTCGGTCCGACCGTTCCTGCGGCGGTAGCCGATCGCCATGAGCGGCAGCTGCGTTTCCTCGGCCACGTGAAAGGTCTGGCTCATGCCCGTCGGATCGAGCAGGTGGGTCTGCACGTAGTGGCGATAGCTTTCGTGCGAGACCAGCTCGATGACGCGGCCGAGCAGGATGTAGCCGGTGTTGGAGTACGCCCACTCGCTGCCCGGCGCGAAGTCGAGCGGCTTGCCGGCGACGAGCGCGATGAGCCGATCGAAGGCGATCGGCCGGGTGGCGATCCGCTCGATGTCGGGCGCATCGAAGTAGTTCGGCATGCCGCTCGTGTGCGACAGCAGTTGCCGCAACGTGACTTCGCCGGCGTGCGGCGCGTCGGGAAGATACGTCGCCAGGGTGTCGTCGATGTGCAGCTTGCCGGCTTCCTGCAACTGCAGGATCGCCGCGGCAGTGAACTGCTTGGTGATCGAACCGATCTCGTAGTGGGTGTCGCGCGTGGCGGGAAGATGCCGCTCGCGATCGCGCAAGCCCCAGGAATGGCTGTAGACGACACGGCCTTGCACGGCGATGGCGATCGTCGCGCCCGGCGTGCCGGTGCGACGAAGGATGTCCCGCACGTCGGCACCGATTCGCCTGGCTTGCGCGGGTCCGACGACGTCGGCGGCTGCGGCCATCTGACAGGCGCACAGCAGACAAAGGGCGATTGCGATTCGGCGCATGAGATGGCTTCCGTCGAGGACAACGTCATGAAGCAAGACACA
>DATHOV010000328.1:0-4942 GCA_035484515.1 Lysobacteraceae bacterium | reverse complement strand
GCCGCCGGCGTTTTCAGCCGCGCCGAGATCATCGGAATCAGGCTCACCGCGACCAGCCACGATGCCAGCAACGCGATGGTGATGGTCATCGCGACTTCGCCGAGGAACAAGGTGATCTGGTTGTGCGTGCCGAACAGGTTCGGCAGAAAAACGATGATGCTGGCAAGCGTGCCGGCGCTGATCGCCATCTGCACCGAGCGCGTGCCTTCGATCGCGCAGCGCATCGGATCGTCCGGGTATTTCTCGCGGTACTGGTAGATGCTCTCGACCACGACCACCGCGTTGTCCACCAGCATGCCGATGCCGAGCAGCAATCCCATCATCGACAGGATGTTCAGGGTCATGCCGAGGAACGACATCATGCCGAGCGTGATCACGATGCAGATCGGGATCGCGAGGCTGACCATCAGCGTCGATGGCCAATGGCGCAGGAAATAGAACAGGATCAGCAGCGACAGTAGTGCGCCGACCACGCCGGCCTGGACGAGATCGTTGATCGAATTCGTGACGGCCTTGGCCTGGTCGCCGACGATGTTCTGCTTGACGCCACGGAATTCCGGTTCGGTCTGGATCCTGGCCATCTCCGCGAGCACCGCACGCGAGACTTCGACCAGGTTGGAATTGCGTTCGCGATAGACGTTGATGCCGACCGCAGGGCGTCCGTCGAGGCGCCGGCCGACGTCGGCATGTTGCGGTTGCAGGTGGACGTCGGCGATGTCCGACAGTTTCAGCCCCTGCGCGTTGAGCACGATGTTGCGCAAGCCGTCGAGGTCGTTGATCTCTCCAACCGGCTGCACGCGGATGCGCTGCTTGCCGTCGTCGATCTCGCCAGCGGACACCGAGAAATTCGCGGACTGCAAGCGCGTCGCGAGGTCGTTGAGACTCAACCCGTGCGCGGTCAGGCGCTCGGGCGCGATCGCGATTTCGACTTCGGGCGGAAACGCGCCGGTGATCTCGACTTTCGCGACGCCCGGCACGCGCTGGATGCGCTTTTGCACCAGGTTCTGCATCATCTGGTATTCGCCGCGGAAATCGCGATTGCCGGCGAAGCGGATTTGCAGCAACGGGATGTCGCTCGGCGAAAACTTCTGCACGAAATAATGCTGCAGGTCCGGCGGAAGATCGGAACGGATCGCGTCGAGACGGTCGTGCGCCTCCGATGCGGTAATCGCGATGTTGCGGTTCCAGTCGCTGAACTGCATCTGGATGTTCGCGCCGTCAGGCGTGCTCGTGGAATCCATCTCCTTGATGCCGGACAGCGTCGCCAGCGCTTCCTCGGCAGGACGCGTGATTTCGCGCTCGACTTCTTCTGGCGTCGAGCCTGGATACGGCAGGTTGACGCCGACGTAGGGCGCATTGAATTCGGGAAGTTGTTCGAGCGGCAAGCGGAACGAAGCGATGATGCCGATCACCAGCAGCGAGACGTAGAACATCACCGCTGTGACTGGACGGCGCAGGCTGAGTTCCGCCAGGCTCATGGCTGTGCTCCCTCGATGCTTGCCTCCGCGATGGCGGCGGCGCCGATTCCGTCATCGGCATGCGATGCCGCGGCGTGCGCTGCGGCTGCGCGCTGGCCGCGTTCGCGCCACTTCACGTCCGAACTGCGATCGAGCAGGTCGTACATCACCGGGATCACGACCAGCGTCAGCAGCGTCGATACCAGCAAGCCGCCGATCACGGTGATCGCCATCGGCGCATGCACTTCCGAGCCGGCGCCACTGGGAATCGCAAGCGGCGCGAAACCGAACAATGCGGTCAACGTCGTCATCACGATCGGCCGCAGGCGCGAGGATGCGCCCTGGAAAATCGCATCGCGCTTGGGCACGCCCTGTTCGCGCAACTGGTTGACCTTGTCGACCAGCAGGATCGCGTTCTTCACCACGATGCCGACCAGCAGGATCATTCCGATGAAGACGACGATCGATACCGGCGAGCGGCTGATCCATAACGCCAGCACCGCGCCGACGATCGCGAGCGGGATCGTGAACAAGATCACGAACGGATGCAGTAGCGATTCGAACTGCGATGCCATCACCAGGTACACGAGGAAGATCGCAAGCGCGAACGCGAACAACAGCGACTTGATCGACGCATCGAGCTCCTCGCCCTCGCCGCCGATGTGCATGCGCACGTCCGCGCCGAGCGGGTTCTTAGCGACGAGATCGTCGACTTCCTTGATCGCGGTGCCGAGGTCGATGTCGCGCAAGTTAGCCGACACGATCGCCACCCGTACCTGGTCGACGCGGTGGATCTCGCTCGGGCCGACTGTCGAGACGACATCGGCGACCGCATCGAGCGTGACCGGATGCGCGCTCTCGGGATTCACGATGATCTTGCGTATCGCCGCGATCGAATCGCGGTCGGATTCCTGTGCGCGCACCATCACATCGATCTTGCGGTCGCGGAAGTTGTAGCGCGTGGCGACATCGCCGCGCACCTTGTTCACCACCTGATCGGAAATCTGTTTCGTCGTCAGACCAAGCGCTGCGGCGCGATCCTGGTCGAACTTGATCTGCACTTCGGGAAAGCCTTCCTCGACCGTCGACTTGATGTCGGCGAAATGCGGCGAGTCCTGCATCAGGCGCGTGAGCTTGCGCCCGGCTTTCGCGACTTCATCGAGATCCTGCCCGCGCAATTCGACTTCCAGCGGTGCGGCGAAACTGAAGATCTGCGGACGGCCGAACTTCGCCTGCACGTCTGGATAATCCTTCATTGTCTCGCGCATCGCTTCGGTTTCGCGCGCTTCGGATGCCTTGGTCAGTCCTTCGCCCATGATCACGTCGAGCGTCGCGATGTTCTCGCCGGATTCGGTCGGATTCGCATCCAGCCGCGTGCCCGGGCCGCTGACGCCGTACAACTGCTGCACGCCATCGTCCTTGCCGTGCTTGCGCTCGATCGCCTGCACGAGTGCATCGGTTTCGCGCAACTGCGTGCCCGCCGGCAGCTTCGCGGTCAACTGGAAACGATCCTGCGCGAACTGCGGAATCAGGTCGGTGCCGAGCGTGCTCGCGATCACCAACGCGACAGCGAACGCAACAGCTGCAGTGCCGAGCACAGGCAACGGATGCCGCAACGCGGTCGGGAGCAGCTTCTGGTAACGCGCGGCGGCCCAGTTGTAAGGCATCAACACGAATCTGCCGACCCACGCCAGGAATCCGCCGACGTATTTCGCGAGGAAACGCCCGGTCGTCGTGATTGCCCACGACACGCCGAACACTCCGCTCGACGTCGTCGCACGCACTGCCTTGCCGGTACCGGCAAGCGCGCGTCCGGCAATTCCCTTCGGTTGCGATTGCCGATGCGCCTCTTCTTCATTGAACGCGAGCGGTGCCTTGCTCTTGAGCGACGACAGCATCGGAATCAATGTCAGCGATACCGCCAGCGAGATCACCAGCGCGATCGACACCGTCAACGCCTGATCCTTGAACAATTGCCCGGCGACGCCCTGTACGAATACCAGGGGGAGGAACACCGACACTGTCGTCAACGTCGAGGCGACGACCGCCATGCTGACTTCGCGCGTGCCGGTAATTGCCGCCTCCAGTATTCCAAGCCCGCGTTCGCGCGCCTTCGCGATGCTTTCGAGCACCACGATCGAATCATCCACCACCAGGCCCGTCGCAAGCGCGAGGCCTGCCAGCGACATCACGTTGAGATTGAGCCCGAACTGGCCCATGAAGAAGAACGTGGTGACGATCGAGACCGGCAGCGAGAGCCCGATCACGAACGTGCTCCAGCCGTCGTGCAGGAAAAAGAAGATGATCAGGATCGCGAACAGGCCGCCGAGCAACGCTTCCTTCTGCACATCGCGCAGCGCGTCCTGGATGAAGATCGACTGGTCCTGGATCGTCGTGAGTTGCGTGCCGTAAGGCAGTTCCTTGTTGAGCGTCACCAGCGCGGTCTTGACTGCCTTGGCGACGTTCACCGTATTCGCATCGCCTTCCTTGTAGATCGCGAGCTCGACCGCTTCCTGGCCGCCGAGGCGCATGATCGCTTCGCGATCCTTGTAGCCCTGCGACACCGTCGCGACATCGCGCAACTTGACCGGCACGCCGCCCTGGTTCGAGATCAGCAGGTCACGCATCTGGTCGAGATCGGTGAACTGGTTCACCGTGCGCACGAGATAGCGCTGCGCGCCTTCCTCGATGCGGCCGCCGGAAACGTTGACGTTTTCCTGATTGAGGCGATCGATCACCTGCTGGATCGACAACTGGTGTTGCGCGAGGCTGTCCTGGTCGATTGCGACTTCGACCTCATCTTCGAGGCCGCCGCCGACCTTGACCGCAGCGACGCCAGCAACCGGTTCGAGGCGTTTCTTGAGCTGGTCCTCGGCATAACGACGCAGGCGCATCAACTCGGCCTGCGCCGAGGTATCGCCGCCGGCTGCCGAACCTGTCGTTGAGCTGGCTTTCGTGGTCAGCACGAGCCGCATGATCGGCTCGGTCGATGGATTGAAACGCAACAGCACCGGCGCCGATACATCCAGTGGCAACGTCAGTGCCTGCAACTTGTCGCGCACGTCGATGCTGGCCTGGTCCATGTCGGTGCCCCAGGCGAACTCGAGCACCACATCGCTCTGCCCGGTTTGCGAGGTCGAACTGAGCTTGCGCAGACCCTTGACCACGCCGGCCGCTTCCTCGACCGGCTGGGTGACCAGCGTTTCGATTTCGGTCGGCGCCGCGCCGGTGTATTGCGTGCGCACCGTCAGCGTCGGGTAGCTCAGGTCGGGCAGCAATCCGACTTTCAGATCGAACAGCGCGATCACGCCGAACAGGAAGAACGTGAAGGTCACCATCGCGACGGTGACGCGGCGCCGGGTCGAAAACGCGATCAGGCCGCGTTCGAGTGATGGCAATGGCGACTGCATCAGTGCTTCGCCACGCTTGCCGCATCAGCAGCAACAGACGCCTGGACGGCTGCGTCGCCGCCGATCACCTCGACC
>DATHOV010000327.1:0-2745 GCA_035484515.1 Lysobacteraceae bacterium | reverse complement strand
TGCGATGACCCGCGGACGTTTGCCGCCTGTTACGACTGAAGGAGCCTCAACGCCACTTGGCGCCGCCCATGCATGCCTTCATCGCCTGCTCGAATTCGCCGAGCACGCGGCACAGGCCGAGCACGGATTGCGCGTCGTTCACCTTGTTGGCGGCGATCCTGGTCGCCTTGTCGTCGAGCGTGTTGGCCAACTGGAGGACGCAGTCGTTGCGCACCTGGCGATGGACCAGATGCAGGTTCGACTGCAGTTCTGCCAGCGCGCCGTGCCTGAATTGCGCGGAGCCTCCGGACACGATCCAGCCGGTGCATCGCATGACGTTGGCGAGGAGGTCTTCCAGAGAAAGTTCCTCCAGGGCCACAGACTGCATGGCGGTCGAATGGATCATTGCCCGAATCTCCAAGTGAGTGATGGCTCGGTATGGGATAACGACGAGTTCGCCGGCGAGAGGACATCGGCGCAAAGGCGACGCCGGCGTTGGTTATCCGGGAGACAGCTTCGGGCGTCCGGGCGAAGGCCGGCACAGCGGGGTACGGCTGGAACCTGTCGCAAAGGGCGCTTTGCTCGTCAATGACGAGCCCAAAGCACGGACTCTCCGCCCCGCCGCAACGTTCTGCCGCATCTGACGGCGCGCGGCTGGCTTGTCGTGCCGTCAGGAAGTCGCCGACAGCAGCCTGTTCACGCGCCTGACATAAGCCGCCGGGTCTTCCAGCGCCACGCCTTCGAGCAGTTGCGCCTGGTCGAGCAGCAGCAGGGCGATGTCCTCGGCGCGCGCTGCGTCGGGTTCGTCCTGCAGGCGCGTGGCCAATGCGTGCGTCGGGTTGATCTCGAGGATCGGCTTGTTGTCCGGTACCTCGTGGCCGGCCTGCTTGAGCAGGCGCTGCATCGCCAGGCCCATGTCGTGGTCGTTGACGACGATGCACGACGGCGATTCGGTCAGGCGTTCGCTCACGCGGACATCGCTCACGCGTTCGCCGAGCAGGTCCTTGAGCTTCTTCACGATGCCTTCGGCGGATTGCTCGTTCTGTTTCCGCTGATCCGCATCCGCGCCGCCGAGCGCGGCCAGGTCGAAATCGCCCTTGCCGACATCGCGCAGCTTCTTGCCCGCGTACTCGTGCAGGTAGGTCGTCATCCACTCGTCGATGCGATCGACCATCAGCAGCACCTCGATCCCGCGCGCATTCAGCGCTTCGATATGCGGGCTGCCCTTGGCCGCGGCGTAACCGTTCGCGGTGAGGAAATAGATCGCGTCCTGGCCTTCGGCCATGCGGCCGATGTAATCGTCCAGCGATACCGTCTGCGCTTCGCCCTCGGATTTCGTCGATGCGAAGCGCAGCAGTTTCGCGATGCGCTCCCGGTTCGCGAAGTCCTCGGATGCGCCTTCCTTGAACGTGTTTCCGAACTGCTTCCAGAACGTGGCGAACTTTTCCGGTTCGTCTTTTGCGAGCTTGTCGAGCAGGTCGAGCACGCGCCTGGTGCACGCGGCGCGCAGCTTGTCGAGGTTGCGGTTCTGCTGGAGGATCTCGCGGCTCACGTTGAGCGGCAGATCGTCCGAATCGACCACGCCGTGCACGAAGCGCAGGTAGGCCGGCAGCAGTTGCTCGGCGGCGTCCATGATGAAGACGCGCTTGACGTACAGCTTGAGTCCCTTGCGGTTCTCGCGCGCCGCCATCGCATCGAACGGCGCCTGCGAGGGCAGGTACAGCAGCGAGGTGAAGTTCTGGTTGCCCTCGACGCGGTTGTGCGTCCATGCCAGCGGATCGTTGAAATCGTGGGCGATGTGCTTGTAGAAGTTCTGGTAGTCCTCGTCCGTCAATTCGCTCTTCGGACGCGTCCACAACGCGGAGGCCTGGTTGACCACGATCCAGGCGTCCTTCGTGTCGAGGGTCTCGTCGCCGGCTTCCTTCGGCATCCGGATCGGAAAACCGATGTGGTCCGAATAGCGGGCGATGAGGCTGCGCAACTGCCAGCTCTGCAGGAACTCGTCCTCGTCGGGCTTGAGGTGCAGGGTGACCGCGGTGCCGCGCTCGGGCGCCGCGACGGTTTCCAGGGTGTATTCGCCGGTGCCGCCGGATTCCCAGCGCACGCCATCGCCGGTTTCCGCGCCGGCCTTGCGCGACACCAGAGTGACCTTGTCGGCGACCACGAAGGCCGAATAGAAGCCCACGCCGAACTGGCCGATCAGGTTCGAGTCCGCCTTCTGCTCGGCCGACAGCGCCTCGAGGTACTTGCGAGTGCCGGAACTGGCGATGGTACCGATGTTCGCGACGACCTCGTCGCGGCTCATGCCGACGCCGTTGTCGCGAATCGTGATCGTGCGCGCGTCCTTGTCGATGCTCACGTCGATGCGCAGTTCGCCGTCGCCGGCGACCAGGTCGGGATGGGCGATCGTCTCGAAGCGCAGCTTGTCGCAGGCGTCGGCGGCATTGGAGACCAACTCGCGCAGGAAGACTTCCTTGTGCGAATACAGCGAATGCGTCACCAGGTGCAGCACCTGCGCGACCTCCGCTTCGAACTTCCGGGTTTCGGTGGCTGCGGTCATGGGCGAGGCTCCAATACGAAATCGATGGCCGACTTGTGGTGGCGTGGCAGGCTGATTTCAAGTTTTTTTGATTCGGCATTTTGATGTTTGAAGTACCGAATCAATTGCGGTCGCGCTTGCGGGAACGCCCGGCCCGTGCCCGGCAAGTCGAAAGCCGGCGCTTTCCGGAGGTGCGCAATGCCGGGATGGCGGACTTTCCCGGAGCA
>DATHOV010000326.1:0-8777 GCA_035484515.1 Lysobacteraceae bacterium | reverse complement strand
GTCGGCCTCCTCGGGCAGGCCCGCGACATGCGCGAGCGACAGGCTCTGGTATTCGCTCAGCTTGGCGAACGCGGCGATGCGCGGTTCGCGCGGTGCCTGCCAGGCGACCACGGGCTCGGGCGCGACCACCTCGAGTTCGGGTTCCGGCTCGGGCACGCTGCGCGCATGCTTCTGCAGCTTGTTCAACCTGAGCTTGCGATCCTGCTTGCGGCTCGTCCTGCCTTCACCGACCGCAGAATCCTCGACTGGCTGGACGACCGGCGGCTGTACGGATTCCTCCTCGGAATGCTGAGCCTCCACCGGCTCGAAGGCCGACGCAGACGGATCGACGATGGGTATCGATTCGAACTCCCTGCGTTGGCGCACATCGGACGGGTCGACCGGGATCGCCTGCGCCAACAAGCCCGATGCGTCCTCGAATTCGCGCAGCGGCTCCGCGTCGTCCTGGTTTGCCGCAGGCGCCTCATCCTGGATGGATGCGCGCTCGAACTCGTGCAGGGGCTCGCCGTGTTCCACCGACTCATCGGACGGCTGGTCGGATGGCGGTGCGCCTTCGGATGACTCGACGTCGAAGCTCGCCGTTGCCTGTTCTTCATGCGCCTGAGCTTCATCGCCGCCATCGCCGATGTCAGGCGCTGCCGACATCGCCGAATTATCCTCGGCTTGCTCCACTGCGGGAGCCGCAGGAGCGTCCACGGGCGCAGCCAGATCGCCCGGCCTGATGATCTTGACCGGACCGGCTTTTTTGTTCTTGTTGCGACGTTTGGACATGGCGATCAGCCGATCCCCAGCAGAGAGTTGATGCGACCGATCAGGTCGGCTTCGCTTGGCGGTTTGACCATGTAGTCCTTAGCCCCCTGTCGCATGCCCCACACGCGGTCCGTTTCCATGGCCTTGGTGCTGACGATGATCACCGGGATCGTGCTGGTCTTCGGGTCGCGACTTAGAGCGCGCGTGGCCTGAAAACCATTCATTCCCGGCAGGATCACATCCATCAGCACCAGTTCCGGCAATTCGCGCCGGACCAGTTCGACGCCTTCCTCGGCACTGCCCGCAGTGATGACCTGATGGCCGTGGCGACGCAGCATCTCGGTGAACACCGCCGTGTCGGTCAGCGAGTCCTCGATGATTGCGATGCGCGCCATGCTAAATCCCCTGTTGCAACCCGATCTGTGATGCCGTGCGCCGATTGCCCGTGATGTCAGCCCTTCGGTACGTGGGTGCGAATCGCCGAGAGCAGCTCTTCGCGGGTAAAGGGTTTGGTGAGGTACTGCTCGGATCCGACGATGCGACCGCGCGCCTTGTCGAACAGGCCGTCCTTCGAGGACAGCATGATCACCGGCGTGGAGCGGAACATCTGGTGGTTCTTGATCAGTGCGCAGGTCTGGTAGCCATCCAGGCGCGGCATCATGATGTCGACGAAAATGATCTGCGGCTGGTGGTCGGCGATCTTGGCGAGCGCCTCGTAGCCGTCGGTCGCAGTGACCACGTCATACCCTTCCCGCTTGAGCAGGCTTTCCGCGGTACGGCGGATGGTCTTCGAATCATCGATGACCATTACCTTCAGCCCGGTCGCCGGGCCTGCATTCTTTACGTCATCCATCGATGATCCCCTGTCGCTGCCGGGTTCATTCGGTTCACCATTCCTTGCTGCAGCGCGAGCCACCTATATCTCAGTCGGCCGCGATACTGTCAAGCGCCATCAATGGATTGCGTGGCTTTCCGCACGTTTCACGGAACCTGCCTGCTACCATCGCACTACGAGGAGGATACACCGATGCCAGCCCAGCGGACGCTCGATGTCGCGGTCGTGATGGATCCGATTGGGGCCATCAGAACCGCCAAGGACTCGACCTTCGCGATGCTGCTGGAGGCTCAGAGACGCGGTCACAGGCTGCATTACGTGCTGCCCGGCGGCCTCGGCCTGAAGGACGGGCTGACCCAGGCGCGTTGCGCGCCCCTGCAGGTCCGCGACGACCCGAACGATTGGTACACGCTGGGAGACCAGGCGACGCGCCCCCTTGCGGGGATCGACGTCGTTCTGATGCGTACCGACCCGCCGGTGGACGCAGCCTATCTCCACGACACCCACCTCCTGTCGCAGGCCCAGCGCGAAGGCGTGCTGGTGGTCAACGATCCGCAAGGCCTGCGCGATCTCAACGAGAAACTCGCCGCATTCCTGTTCCCCCAGTGCTGCCCGCCGACCCTGGTGTCGCGCGATGCAACCGACCTGCGGACCTTCGTCGCCGAACATCGCGAAGCCGTGCTCAAGCCGCTCGACGGCATGGGCGGCCGCTCGATCTTCCGTGCGAATGCGGATGATCCGAACCTCAACGTGATCCTGGAAACCCTGATCGGCGCCGGCCACGGCCATCCCGGCCAACTCGTGATGGCGCAGCGCTACCTCCCCGAAATCGTCGACGGCGACAAGCGCATCCTGCTGGTGAATGGCGAACCAGTCCCGTATTGCCTCGCACGCATTCCCCAAGGCAAGGAATTCCGTGGCAACCTCGCCGCCGGCGGCCGCGGCGAGGGTCGGCCGCTCAGCGAGCGCGACCGCTGGATCGCGGCGCAAGTGGGGCCAGAGCTGAAACGGCGCGGCATGATCTTCGTAGGGCTCGACGTGATCGGCGACTGGCTCACCGAGGTCAATGTCACCAGCCCGACCTGCATCCGCGAACTCGACAAGCAGTTCGGCCTGAACATCGCAGGGCTGCTGTTCGACGCGATGGAGGCAACGCGCGCGTGAACGCCGTCGTCGCACCGTTGCCGCCACGGCGCATCGGACCAGGCGACCGCCTGGTCGCCACGCTCGCGTTGTCGGCCCTCGTGCATGGGGTCATCCTGCTCGGAATCGGTTTCACCCTCGAGGATCCAGCGCCGGTATTGCCGACCCTGGACGTGATCCTCACCCAGACGCGAACCCAGCAAGCACCGAACCAGGCCGATTTCCTCGCCGAGGCCAACCAGCAGGGCGGTGGCGAGAGCGACGTCGCGAGACGGCCGGGCGAACCGCAACTGGCGAACGTGCCCAAGCCCGATCCCGGCATTGCCCCGCAGCCGCTGCAGGCGCAAAACCCGCCGCCGCAACCAGATGCCGTGCAGCGACTGCTCACCGCCACGAATTCGACGCAGGAAGTCACAGCGCCGCAGGAAGCGCAACCGGTCAGCACCCTGCCCTTGCCAACCGGCAGCGAATTGGCCGAACAGAACCTGGAGATGGCACGGCTCGCGGCCGAACTCCAGCGTACCCAGCAGCTCGAGGCCAAGCGGCCGAAGAAAAGGTTCTTCAGTGCGAGCACGCAGGAATACGAGTACGCGCCCTATATGCGCGCCTACGTCGCACGACTCGAACGCATCGGCACACTGAATTTTCCTGACGAGGCGCGGCGCCGCAATCTTTCCGGCTCGGTCGTGCTGACCGTGGAGATCCGTCGCGACGGCAGCGTGGCGAGCATCACCACGATCCAGTCCAGCGGCATTCCCGTACTCGACCAGGCCGCGCAGCAGACAGTGCGCCTGGCCGCACCCTTCCCGGAACTGCCTCACACCAAGGAAGACCTGGACATCTTCAACATCACCCGCACATTCCACTACGATTCGGGCGGGGAAACGACGGTGGATTGAGCGCGGTAGCGCGTCTGTCCGCACGCAGCGGGCTCAGTGAGCCGAGAACGTCAACGGCACCTCGATCGTTCTTCCCGCAGCGGCCGGGATGCGCCAGATTCTTCCCGCGTTCAACGCGGCAGTGTCCAGGGCCGGAAAACCGCTGGACTTGGCGATGGATGCGGCCTTCACCGTGCCGTCCGGATTCATCACAAGTTGCACCATCACCACGCCTTCGTGCCCCGCCGCCATTTCGTCGTGCGGATAGTCCGGCGCAGGCGTGTAAGCCGGACCGGTCGCATGAGGCTGAGGCTGAGGCGCCGACGGCGGCATGGAATGCTGCGTCGGTGACGATGTCGCCTGCGACACGATCGGCACGGGATGCGATGGCTGCGGCGATGTGGCCTGCGTGACGGGCGGCGGCGCGGAGGACAGCTTCGGCGGCTGCCACGTCGAAGCCTGCGCCGGCTGCGGCACCGGCTGCGGCGCCGGCAATGTCGCCTGCTGCGCGCCGGCTCCTTGCGAAATCGGCGTGCAGTTCTCCCTTTCTTCGACACGCAGTTCCGACATCGTGTAGAGGCTGACCGAACCGGCCGCCTCGATGTCGAGTTCGTCCTGGATCTGCTGGCGTATCGCCGCGCAGCGCACCCTGCGGCCGAGCGCCTGCTGCTGCAGCGGCGAGAAGCCGCCGGCCGGCCTGGGCCCGAGGAAGAGCAGCAGATCGTTGCCGCGCTGCGCATTGCCCACGCGCGGGCTGACCGGGCCCTGGTCTTGTGCGAAGACGGCGCTGCTAAGCAACAGCAGTCCGGCCAGTCCGGCGAATCGTCCGAAGTTCCCCATGCGCAAAGCGTAACAGGCGCGAACGTTATCGCGAAGACTCTCAAGCGGATATCGGAACCCGATGCTCGCGCACGAACCGGCGAATCGTGTACAGGCCCGCGATGTCGATCGCGGTGTGGACGATCATGGCCGTCAAGAGGCCTCCGAACCGAGCGATGAGACCGAGTGCGACGCTGGTTCCGAACAGCCCGCAGGCCTGGGCAACGGTGTTCCGGTCGAACGCCCGGAAGCGATAGGCGCGCGCGTGAGCGAGGACGAACAGCAGTGACGCGATCCACAAGCCGACCAGCGGTTGCAGGGCTCCGCGGAAGAGGAGTTCTTCGCCGAAGCCTGCCAGTAGCGAGAACCACAGCGGGTTCCATCCGCACAGGTCGAGCCGCGCGTAGTTTCCGACCATGCGTCGCGTCGCCGCACCTTGGCTCGTACGCCGAATCCCGAGCAACGCAATGACAGCGAAGCCGGCGCCGACGAGCAGTCCCGCCATGGCTTGCCATGTCAGCGGCAGCCCCGCGAACAGGCTTCCGATTGTTGGCCTCGGGGAAAACAGCGTCACGATAGCCGCGGCGATAGCGCAGATCAGAAGACAAACGAGCAATTGCCTGCCCAGCGTGATGGTCTTCGACACGGCAAGTTCCGGTCGTGGCACAGCGCTTTCATCCATGCGAATGGCCGCAGAAATTCCTGCCATGAAGACCTGACGCGACAGCACCGTGTCGCGTCCATGAAAAACGATTGCCGTCAGATCATCGGCAGCTTGAGACCCTGCTCCTTCGCGCAGGCCTTCGCGATCTCGTAGCCCGCATCCGCATGCCGCATGACGCCGGTGCCGGGATCGTTCCAGAGCACGCGGGCGATCCGCTTGTCCGCCGCTTCGCTGCCATCGCACACGATCACCACGCCAGCGTGCTGCGAATAGCCCATGCCGACGCCGCCACCATGATGCAGCGAGACCCAGGTCGCACCGCCGGCGACGTTGAGCATGGCGTTGAGCAGGGGCCAGTCCGAGACCGCGTCGCTGCCGTCGCGCATCGCTTCGGTCTCGCGATTCGGCGAGGCGACCGAACCGGAATCCAGGTGATCGCGGCCGATCACGATCGGCGCCTTCAGTTCGCCATTGCGCACCATCTCGTTGAACGCCAGGCCGAGCTTGTGGCGCAGGCCCAAGCCGACCCAGCAGATGCGCGCGGGCAGGCCCTGGAAGCTGATGCGTTCCCGCGCCATGTCGAGCCAGCGATGCAGGTGCGCATCGTCCGGGATGACTTCCTTGACCTTCGCGTCGGTCCGGTAAATATCCTCGGGATCGCCTGAGAGAGCGACCCAGCGGAAGGGCCCGACGCCGCGGCAGAACAGCGGACGCACGTACGCCGGCACGAAGCCGGGGAAATCGAACGCATTCGCGCAGCCTTCGTCCTTGGCGACCTGGCGGATGTTGTTGCCGTAGTCGAACGTCGGTACGCCCATGCGCTGGAACGCGAGCATCGCCTCGACGTGCACGCGCATCGATTTCTTCGCGGCGTCGCTGACCGCGGTGGGATTCGATTTCTGTTCGGAAAGCCAGCGTTCGACCGTCCAGCCGATCGGCAGGTAGCCGTGGATGGGGTCGTGCGCGCTCGTCTGGTCGGTGACGGCGTCGGGACGCACGCCGCGCTTGACGAGTTCGGGCAGGATCTCGGCGGCATTGCCCAGCAGCGCGATCGACTTGGCCTCGCCAGCATGCGTGTACTTGGCGATGCGCGCGAGCGCGTCGTCGAGATCGGCCGCCTGTTCGTCGACGTAACGGGTGCGCAGGCGCATGTCGATGCGGCTCTGCTGGCATTCGATGTTCAGCGAAGAAGCGCCAGCGAGCGAAGCGGCAAGCGGCTGCGCGCCGCCCATGCCGCCCAGGCCGGCGGTGAGGATCCATTTGCCTTTCAGATCGCCGCGATAGTGCTGGCAACCCATCTCGACGAAGGTTTCGTAGGTGCCCTGCACGATGCCCTGCGAGCCGATGTAGATCCACGATCCGGCCGTCATCTGGCCGAACATCATCAGTCCCTTGCGATCGAGTTGGTTGAAGTGCTCCCACGTCGCCCACGCTGGCACGAGATTGGAATTGGCGAGCAGCACGCGCGGCGCGTCCGGATGGGTCGGAAACACGCCTACGGGCTTGCCGGACTGGATCAACAGGGTCTCGTTGTCGTTGAGTTCCTTCAACGTCCGCAGGATCGCGTCGTAACAGTCCCAGTCGCGTGCGGCACGGCCGATGCCGCCGTACACGACGAGCTCCGCAGGATTCTCCGCGACGTCCGGATCGAGATTGTTCTGAATCATCCGGTACGGCGCTTCGGTGAGCCATGACTTGCAACTGATCGCGCTACCGCGGGGGGCACGAATCACGCGGGACGGATCTTTGCGGCTGGGTACGGACATGCGATGGCTCCAAGCGTAGGCATGACAGGGGCGAAGCGGCAGATTATCGCATCGCATTGCAGTGCCGCCCCATCCCCCGCAAGGGAGAAGGACTTTTCGACCTGCCGCATTCGCAAACAATGACGATGGGCACTGGTCAAGCCCGTTTCGGCGTGACGGAATGCAGCATTTCCGATCCAGCCGGAGCCTCCCATGAAATCGATCCTCCTCGGAACCGTCATCGCACTGGCCTTGTCGGTTGCAGGAAGCGGCGTAGCAGCGGAATCGATGCAAGTCCCGGCCTATGTCGCGGCCGCGGTCGCCGATCCGGCTCGTGCGACGGATGCAGCGAAGGACGGACGCCGCAAGGTCGCCGAACTGACCGCATTCGCAGGCATCAAGCCGGGGGATCGCGTGCTTGAGCTGATTCCCGGCAGCGGCTATTTCACGCGCGTATTCAGCAAGGTCGTCGGCGCGAAAGGACAGGTGTATGCGGTCTGGCCTGAGCCTTACGACAAGGTTTCGCACCCGGATTCCGACGATCTGCGCAAGCTCGCGACATAGCCTGGCTACACGAACATCAGCGTCGCGATCGAGCCGGCAGACGCGTTGACCACGCCCATGCCGGTCGATGTCGTGTTCACGTCGCAGAACTACCACGACTATCCGGACAAGTTCATGGGTTCGATCGACCCGTCGATCCTGGACAGGAACGTGTACCAGGTGCTCAAGCCCGGCGGCATGTTCATCGTCGTCGATCATGTCGCCGAGGCGGGTTCCGGGATGCGCGATACGGATACGCTGCACCGCATCGACCCGGAGATCGTGAAGAAACAGGTCGTCGCCGCCGGCTTCGTGTTCGAAGGCGAGAGCGATGTGCTGCGCAATCCGGCGGACGGGCACAAGGTGAAAGTGTTCGATCCCTCGATCCGCGGGCGCACCGACCAGTTCGCGTTCAAGTTCCGCAAGCCGTGAGCCGCTTCACACTGATTCCGCGCCCGCGCCCGCGCCAGAAGCGGGAAACGGCGCCGGACATTCATGTCCGAAAACGGCGAGTATCCGTCTCGGGTACTCGTATGATGCATGCATGTCCTACGCGTCCATGCCCACGCCCGCCATCTGCGACCGCGCCCGCGCCTCGAAGGACGCGCGCTTCGACGGGCTGTTCTTCACCGCCGTGCGCAGCACCGGCATCTATTGCCGGCCGGTCTGCCCTGCGCCGATGCCGAAACGCCAGAATGTCGCCTACTACCCGACTGCCGCTGCGGCCACGGGTGCCGGTTATCGGCCCTGCCTGCGCTGCCGCCCGGAGTTGTCGCCCGAGGCGCGCTGTCGCGATGCGGACGACGTGGTTCAGCGCGCGCTCGCGCTGATCGCTGAAGGTGCATTGCAGGACGCGTCGATCGAAGCGCTGTCGGCGCAAGTCGGCATCGGCTCGCGGCAGTTGCGCCGCGTGTTCCTCGCGCACACGGGCGCGACGCCGATCGCGGTGCACACGACGCGGCGCCTGCTGCTGGCGAAGCAATTGCTGACCGAGACCGCGTTGCCGGTCACGCAGATCGCGCTCGCGGCGGGCTTCAACAGCTTGCGGCGCTTCAACGCGGCTTTCCTCGAAGGCTGCGGCATGGCGCCGAGCGCATTGCGCAAGCAGCGCGCGGAAATGCCGAGCGGCACGCTGAAATTACGCCTGGGCTATCGTCCGCCGCTGGCGTTCGCAGAGATGCTCGCCTTCCTCGCGAGGCGCGTGATCCCCGGCATCGAACGCGTCGACGCTGACAGTTACGAGCGGGTGATCGGACCGTTGGATGCATCGACCCGCATCCGCGTGACAGCGAGCCCGTCCAGGCCCGAGTTGCTGCTGGAAATCGACGATGCCGATCCGCGCGCGATTCCCGACATCGTGCGGCGCGTGCGGCGGGTGTTCGATCTGGATGCGGATCTCA
>DATHOV010000325.1:0-5476 GCA_035484515.1 Lysobacteraceae bacterium | reverse complement strand
GAGACGGCGCCATGGTACGTCGTAGGCAAAGATACCGCGACGAACGTGCTGTACGTCGACCAGGGACACGACAGCGCGTGGTTGCAGTCGCGATCCTTGCGCAGCGAAGCGGCGCATTGGGTCGACGGCGCGCCATCTGCTTCGAGCTTCGATTGCACCGCGAAGACTCGCTATCGGCAGGCCGACGCAGCCTGTCGCGTCGACCTGCGCGACGATGGCAGCGTGGAAGTCGCCTTCGCGTCGCCGCAGCGTGCAGTGACGCCGGGGCAGTCGGTGGTGTTCTATCGGAACGAAGCCTGCCTCGGCGGGGCGGTGATCGCATCCACGGATGCACCCGCGTTGGGCAATGACTCGCGCACTGGACATGCGGCATGAGATTCTTGTCGACATGAAGATACCCGCGACATGAAGATACCCGCGACATGAAAGACCGCGCCCTCGCCTTCGCCGGCCTCACCCAGGCCTGCAAGCTCGTGCGCCAGATCGCCGATACTGGCGATGCGCAGACCGCACCGTTGACGGTGTGCATCGACAGCCTGTTCCGCTTCGATGCCGATTCGGTGGAGTCCGTCTATGGTGGCGCGGCCGGGCTGCACCCTGGCCTGCAAGCATTGGTGGCCCAGATCGACGGCGGCACCGAGCGCGATGCGATGCTGCTGCGCCTGATCGCCAGCGTCTTGCGTGTCGAACGCAGCTACAGCGCAACCCGCGGCGTGCCGGACAAGCTGCGCCAGGGGCTAGAGCAGGCCGCACGCCAGCGCGAGCACTGGGGTTCGACGCATCCGACCGTGCTCACCCGGCTGGGCGAGCTGTACGCCGGCACGATCAGCGGACTACGCCCGCGCATCATGGTGCAGGGCAACCCGGTCTACCTGCAGCAACCGACCATAGTTGCCGAGATCCGCGCGATCCTGCTGTGCGCGCTGCGCTCGGCGGTGCTGTGGCGGCAACTTGGCGGCAGCCAGTGGGATCTGTACCTGCGTCGAAAGCAGATGCTGGCCGCTGCGCGCGGATGGTTGGGACGATAGCCGGAAGCCAAGCCACACAAGGCTTCCAGCCCATCGCCTGTCTGCGCTTCCACGCGCAGGCCCCTGCGGAAACGAGCGCTTTCCGGCATAATCGACGCGCTCGGGACGGCATTCCGCCCGTCCCCTCTTCATCCCCTGGAGCATCCATGAGCGACTCCTTCGCCACCCGTGCGCAGCTTTCCGTCAACGGCCAGACCTTCCACTACCACAGCCTGCGCAAGCTCGGCGAAAAGTTCGACATCGCGCGGCTGCCTTATTCGATGAAGATCCTGCTCGAGAACCTGCTGCGGCACGAGGATGGCGTGAGCGTGACCGCGACTTCGATCGAGGCGGTCGCGAAGTGGGACCCAGGCGCGGAGCCCGATACCGAGATCGCTTTCATGCCGGCTCGCGTGGTGCTGCAGGATTTCACCGGCGTCCCCTGCGTGGTCGACCTCGCGGCGATGCGCGACGCGATGATCGCGCTCGGCGGCGATCCGAAGCGGATCAACCCGCTCTCCCCGGCCGAGCTGGTGATCGACCATTCGGTGCAGGTCGATGCCTTCGGCAGCGATGCCTCGCTCGACATCAACGGCAAGATCGAGTTCCAGCGCAACACCGAGCGTTACAGCTTCCTGCGCTGGGGCCAGAAGGCGCTGTCGAACTTCAAGGTGGTGCCGCCGAATACCGGCATAGTGCACCAGGTGAACCTCGAGAATCTCGCACGCGTGGTGATGACGCGCGAGATCGACGGCGCGAACTGGGCGTTCCCGGACACCGTGTTCGGCACCGACTCGCACACCACGATGATCAACGGCCTGGGCGTTCTCGGCTGGGGCGTCGGTGGCATCGAGGCCGAAGCGGCGATGCTTGGCCAGCCTTCCTCGATGCTGATTCCGCAGGTCGTGGGCTTCAAGCTCACCGGCAAGCTGCCCGAAGGCGCGACCGCGACCGATCTGGTGCTCACCGTGACCCAATCGCTGCGCAAACTCGGCGTGGTCGGCAAGTTCGTCGAATTCTACGGCGAGGGCCTGGACCACCTGCCGCTGGCCGATCGCGCGACGATCGCGAACATGGCGCCCGAATACGGAGCCACCTGCGGCATCTTCCCGGTCGACAAGGAAACCCTGACCTACCTGCGCCTGTCCGGTCGCGAGGAAAGCCTGATCGCGCTCGTCGAGGCCTATGCGCGCGCGCAGGGCCTGTGGCGCGAGGTCGGTGCGCCCGAGGCGAAATACAGCGATACGCTCAAGTTGAACCTCGCTGACGTGAAGCCATCGCTCGCCGGTCCCAAGCGCCCGCAGGATCGCGTCCTGCTGGGCGACATGCAGGAGAACTTCGAAGCGAACGTGAAGGGCTTCGTCGCCAATCGCAAGCCGAAGCACAGTGCGCTCGCACGGCTCGCCAACGAAGGCGGCGACCAGCCGCAGGCCGAACACCTGGCCGCGAAACCAAAATCGAAGATCCGCATCAGCGACCAGGATTGCGAGCTCGGCGACGGTTCGGTGGTGATTGCAGCGATCACTTCGTGCACGAATACCTCCAATCCCGCCGTGCTCGTCGCGGCCGGACTGCTCGCACGCAATGCCGCAGCAAAAGGCCTGAAGTCGAAACCCTGGGTGAAGACCTCGCTGGCGCCCGGATCGCTGGTCGTCACCGATTACCTGAAGAAGGCCGGCCTGCTCGATGAGCTGGAGAAGCTCGGCTTCTACCTCGTCGGCTACGGCTGCACGACCTGCATCGGCAATTCCGGTCCGCTGCCGGACGCAGTGTCGAAGGGCATCGCCGACAACGATCTGGCGGTCGCCGCCGTGCTGTCGGGCAACCGCAATTTCGAGGGCCGCGTGCATCCCGAGGTGAAGATGAACTACCTCGCCTCGCCGCCGCTGGTGGTCGCCTACGCGCTCGCCGGCACGATCGACACCGACCTGACCCACGACGCGCTCGGCACCGGCAAGGATGGCAAGCCGGTTTTCCTCAAGGATATCTGGCCCACCAACAAGGAAATCGGCGACGTGATCGCCGCCTCGATCGGACCGCAGCTGTTCAAGCAGAACTACGCCAACGTGTTCGCCGGCGATTCGCGCTGGAACGCGATCTCCTCGCCCGATGGCGACCAGTACGCATGGGACGGCGATTCGACCTACATCAAGAACCCACCGTACTTCGAAGGCATGACGATGGACGTCGGCAAGATCGACGACATCCACGGTGCACGCGTGCTCGGCTTGTTCGGCGATTCGATCACCACTGATCACATCTCGCCTGCCGGCAACATCAAGAAGGATTCCCCCGCCGGCAAGTACCTGCAGGGTCGAGGCGTGCAACCGGTCGACTTCAACAGCTACGGCTCGCGCCGCGGCAACGACGACGTGATGGTGCGCGGCACATTCGCCAACATCCGCATCAAGAACCTGATGCTCGGCGGCGAGGAAGGCGGCAGCACGGTCCACTTCGGCAAGGACGGCGAGCAGAAGACATCGATCTACGAAGCAGCGATGCGCTACAAGGCCGAGGGCGTGCCGCTGGTAGTGATCGCCGGCAAGGAATACGGAACCGGCTCGTCGCGCGACTGGGCGGCCAAGGGCACGATGCTGCTCGGCGTGAAGGCGGTGATCGCCGAGACCTACGAGCGCATCCACCGCTCGAACCTGGTCGGCATGGGCGTGCTGCCGTTGCAGTTCGTCGACGGTCAGAATGCGAAGATCCTCGGCCTCGACGGTTCGGAGACGTTCGAGATCGTCGGTCTCAAGGATGGCGCTTCACGCACCGCCGAGGTGCGTGCGCGCAATGCGGAAGGCACCGAGACGCGCTTCTTCGTCGACGTGTTGCTGCTGACGCCCAAGGAAGTGGAGTACTTCAGGCACGGCGGCATCCTGCAGTACGTGCTGCGGCAGATCGCCGGCAAGTCGAAGGCCGCGTAACGGCTTAATCCATACATGGATCTGCCATTGGCCCGAGCGGGTCAATGGCCTGGGCGCGGCCTGCGCCCGCAGCTTGCCATCGCTTCCGCCTGCCGCCCGGATTCACCGGGTACCTGCGTTCGCCTTCCACTCTGCCGAAATCATCTTCCACCGGCCACTGTCGAGTCGCCAGCCCGTGTGCACGTCCTCGACCTGACCGTCCCTGGGCAACAGGCCTCCGCCACCTGTCACCAGCACGTCGAAGTTCGCAGTCGCATGATCGGTGCCTTGCAGGGCTACGGTCATCGCACCGATGGTGGTATGAACCGAGCCTCCCTCGCGCATCTGCACGAAGGTCAGGAAGCGCTTGAAGTCGCGGCGGTCGAACGGACCGGCTTCCTCGTCGCCGCCGCCTATGAAATCGTCGGATAGCGGCGCGACGATGCCGTCTATGTCGTGCCGTTCGCCGGCTTTCTGCATCGCCGTGATGGTGTCGCGGATCTGCTGTTCGGCAGGGGTGTGGTGACAGCCGCCCAGCACCGGCAAGAGGCCCAGGATCAGTGCGCCCAGCAGCACACGCATGACTCTCCTCCTTGATGGCGAAAGCCATCGTACGACGCCGGTGCCGGTGCCGGCGACCGGCTTGCGACCCGCGCCGCGAAACATACGCTACCGTGTTGCCAGCCCTGTGGGGCTGTGTTCCAATCGACCCGAACACAGCAGCGGCGCGCACGGCGCGTCCGCATCGCACCGGGAGATTGCAGCATGACCCAAACTCGTCCCTGGCTGGCCAATTATCCGCCGGGCGTCGGCCCGGAAGTGAACCTCGACGAATTCAAGTCGATCGTCGCCGTGCTCGAGTCCTCCTGCCAGCGATTCCGCGATCGCCCGGCATACCGCAATTTCGGCACTACGCTGACCTACGGCGACCTCGACCGGATGAGCAGCCAGTTCGCGGCCTACTTGCTGCGCGACCTGCAGCTCAAGAAAGGCGACCGCGTCGCCATCATGATGCCGAACCTGCTGCAATATCCGGTTGCGATCATGGGAATCCTGCGTGCCGGCCTGATCGTGGTGAACACCAACCCGCTCTATACGGCGCGCGAACTCAGGCACCAGCTCAAGGACTCCGGCGCACTCGCGATCGTGGTGGTGGACAACTTCGCCAACACCGTCCAGGAAGTGCTGGCCGACACCGACGTCAAGCAGGTCATCACCACCGGCGTCGGCGACCTGCTGAAGTTCCCGAAGGGACTGATCGTCAACTTCGTCCTCAAGTACATCAAGAAGCAGATCCCGGCTTATACGATCCCCGGCGCGATCCGCTTCGACGAGGCCCTGCGCCGCGGCCGCCGGCACAACCTGCCGTTGATCGACATCGAGCCGGGCGACATCGCCTTCCTGCAGTACACCGGCGGCACCACAGGCGTGTCCAAGGGTGCGATGCTGACCCACCGCAACATCGTCGCGAACATGCAGCAGGCCAGTTCCTGGATCGGCGGCCAGCTCAAGCCCGGCCAGGAAGTCATCATCACCGCGCTGCCGCTGTACCACATCTTCTCGCTC
>DATHOV010000324.1:0-4518 GCA_035484515.1 Lysobacteraceae bacterium | reverse complement strand
GCTTCGATGTGGGCTATTTCGGACCGACGCGCTCGGTGTCGACCTCGATCGGACTGGACCTCGCCGGCATCGCTCCCCTGCCGCGAACCCTGCCCGACGACGCGATGGTGGTCGTCGCCGGCGATGTCGGCATGGTCATGCTGCAGGCGATCGGGCCGAATCGCGTCGCGCCGGAGGAGGCCGACCAGGTCGATGGCGGAGACGAGAACGACCACCGCAACGAACAACGCATCGTCGACTGGCTGCGCGCGACGGTGCGGCCGGGTCATCGCCTGGTCACGATCTGCTCGGGCGCGCTGTTCGCCGGACGTGCGGGCCTGTTCGATGGTCGCCACTGCACCACCCACTACATCTGCTGCGCGGACCTCGCCGGAATCGCCCCCAAAGCGATCGTCCAGGAGAACCGTCTCTACGTCGAGGATGGCGATCGCTACAGCAGCGCCGGCGTCACCGCGGGCGTCGACCTGATGCTGCACATCGTCAGCCGGATCGTCGACCCCGCCTGCGCCCTGGCCGTCGCCCGCTTCCTGGTGGTCTATCTGCGCCGCAATGGCGCCGATCCGCAGATGTCGCCCTGGCTGGAAGGCCGCAACCACATCCACCCGGCCGTGCACCGCGTGCAGGATGCGATCACCGCGAACCCGACCCGGCCCTGGACGCTCTCGACACTGGCGAAGATCGCCGGCGCGAGTCCGCGCCATCTGTCGCGCCTGTTCAACGAACACGTCGGCATGAACACCGCCGACTACCGCAATCGCCTGCGCGCCGCCCTCGCCCGCGAACTGATCGGCAACACCGACCTCGACATGGAACGCGTCGCCGAACGCGCCGGCTTCGCCTCGACACGCCAGTTCCGCAGGGTGTGGCACAAGCTCTACCCGGGATCGCCGCGGCAGCAGCGGCATTCGCTGCGCATTGAAAAGGCATCCGCCGTGCAGTAGCCGCGCAAGATGGGTCTGCGTCCGCAGCGCGAAATCATTCCTGCGCAGTGCATGACCATGGTCACGGTGACTTCCAGCAGCCGACGCCAGCCGCTGCATCCTTCATGATGATTCCACTGTGGCGACGCCGCGCGTCGCCCCTGCATGTCCGGAATCATTCATGGAGACACCAATGCTCGTCACACGCGGCCTCGTCATTCGCGACCTGTCGAAAACCTATGCCAACGGCGTCCAGGCACTGCACAAGGTCGACCTCGACATCCCCAACGGGATGTTCGGCCTGCTCGGCCCCAACGGCGCGGGCAAGTCCACCCTGATGCGCACCATCGCGACCCTGCAGGATCCCGACAGCGGCAGCATCAAGCTCGGCGAACTCGACGTGCTCAAGGACAAGCCCGCCGCGCGGCGCACGCTCGGCTACCTCCCACAGGAATTCGGCGTCTATCCGAAGGTCAGCGCTGAAGCCATGCTCGATCATTTTGCCGTGCTCAAGGGCGTGGTCGCACGCGGCGAGCGCAAAGCCCTGGTCGAAGCCCTGTTGCAGCAGGTCAACCTCTGGGACGTGCGCAAGCGCAAGCTCGGCACGTTCTCCGGCGGCATGCGCCAGCGCTTCGGCATCGCCCAGGCGCTGATCGGCAGTCCCACCCTGATGATCGTCGACGAGCCGACCGCCGGCCTCGATCCGGAAGAGCGCAACCGCTTCCTCAACCTGCTCGCCGAGATCGGCGAGAAGGTCGTGGTGATCCTGTCCACCCACATCGTCGAGGACGTCACCGACCTGTGCCCGCGGATGGCGATCATCGGCAAGGGCGAAGTGCTGCTCGCCGGCAAGCCCGCCGATGCGCTGCGCGCGCTCGAAGGCCGGATCTGGCGTCGCAGCATCCCGACCGCGCAGGTCGAGGACTACCGGAAGCGCTACAAGGTCCTGTCCACGCGCCTGGCCGCCGGCAAGACGCTGATCCACATCATGTCCAACACCAGCCCCGAGGAAGGCTTCGAGACGGTCGCACCGGATCTCGAGGACGTCTATTTCGGCGAGCTGCGTCAGCAGTCATCCAGCGCGCAGTCGTCCGGCGCGCGCGCGGCCTGAACCATGCGCACATTCCGCGAAATCTTCGGCTTCGAACTGCGCCAGCAACTCAAGAGCCCGCTGTTCTGGATGGTCGCCTTCGTGCTCGCCGCGCTCGCGTTCACGGCGGTCGGTTCCGACCACGTGCGGATCGGCGGCGGCATCGGCAATACCAACCGCAATGCGCCTTACGTCGTGGTGGAGTTGCTTGCCGACTTCACCCTGTTCGGCTTGTTCCTGATCCCCTTGTTCGTTGCCGGCGCGGCGCTGCGCGATTTCGACGCGGGCACGGCGGAACTGTTCTTCGCCACGCCGATGTCGCGGTCCGCCTATCTCAACGGACGCCTCGCCGCGGGATTCGCCGCCTCGATCGCGATGATGGCGATGATCGCGATCGGCATGCTGATCGGCGTGCTGATGCCCTGGGTCGACCCCGCCCGCATCGGGCCTACCTCCTGGGCGGCCTACGCCTACGCCTTCGGCGTGATCGTCCTGCCGACGCTGTTCTTCCTGTCGACGATGCTGTTCCTGCTCGCGACGCTGACGCGATCGATGCTGACCACCTATATCGGCGTGATCGGCTTCTTCGTGTTGTTCACCATTGCCGGCGTTGCCACCAGCAACGTCGAGCACCTCACCCTCGGCGCCGTGATCGATCCATCCGGCATCAGCGCGTTCGAGCTGGCCACCCGCTACTGGTCCGCCAACGACCGCAACACGAAGCTGCCCGAGATCGCTGGCGTGATCCTCGCGAACCGGGTGCTGTGCGTCGCGCTCGGTGGGCTGATGCTCGCCGCCGCGCTCGCGTTGTTCCGTCTCGACCGCGAAGGCCTGCGATTGTGGAAGCGCCGCGGCAAGCTGGTCGACAGCGCGCCCGGCCCGGTCGCTGCGACGATCGCCCTGCCCGCGGTCAGCCTGCGCACCAACGCCTCCGCGCGCTGGACGCAGTTCCTCAAGCTCGTCGGCTTCGACATGCGCGGCGCCCTTGGCGGCGTTCCGTTCCTGATCATGCTGGCCTTCGGCCTGTTCAACCTCGGCGGCTCGCTCTGGCTCGACGACACGTTCTTCGGCACCAAGGTGTACCCGGTCACCCACCTCATGAACGAGGCGATGGACGGCAGCTACAACTTCATGTTGATGATCATCGTCATCTTCTATGCGGGCGAGCTGGTCTGGCGCGAACGCAGCGGACGCATCAGCGAGGTGACCGACGCCTTTCCCCTGCCCGACTGGATTCCGCTGCTGAGCAAGCTGGTCGCGCTGGCATCGGTGATCGCGATCTTCCTGCTCGCCGGCTGCGCGGAATGCGCGATCTACCAGGCCAGTCGGGGCTATTTCCAGTTCGAGCCCGGCCTGTACCTGGCGAATGTCGCTTTGACCTTGCTGTTCTTCCTGCTGATCGGCGCGCTCGCGCTGTTCCTGCAGGTGATCTCGAACAACAAGTTCCTCGGCTACCTGCTGGCAGTGGTCTTCATGGTCAGCCGGATCGCGCTGAGACAGCTGGACTTCGACCACCACCTGTACAACTACAGCAGCGCCCCCGACGCGCCGTACTCGGACATGAACGGCTACGGCCACTTCCTCGCCGGGCACCTTTGGTTCAGCGCTTACTGGACGAGTTTCGCGACCGCGCTGCTGGTGATCGCGTCCCTGTTCTGGGCGCGCGGCACCGCGCAGGGCTGGAAGGAACGCACGCGCATCGCCCGCCAGCGCTTCGGCACACCCGCGCGCACCCTGCTCGCCGGGTCGCTGCTTGCGTTCGTCGGCCTCGGCGGCTGGATCTACTACAACACCAACGTGATCAACCAATACATCCCCGGCGACCTCGCCCGCCAGCGCCAGGCCGACTACGAGAAGCGCTACCGCAAGTACCGCAACCTGCCGCAGCCGAAGATCACCGACGTCAAGGTCGACGTGGACATCTACCCGCACGACCGCAAGGTCGACATCCGCGGCCACTACGTCCTCGCCAACCGGAGCGGCCAGCCGATCACCGATCTGCACGTGCTGATGCCCGTCGACGGCATCACCCGCGCGACGATGACGTTCGCCCCGCACGAGGTGGTCAGCGACGACCGCATCAACGGCTACACGATCTACCGCCTCAAGCAGCCGCTGCAGCCCGGGGCGACGATGCACTTCGACTTCGACGTGCAGTACTGGAGCCGCGGCTTCCGCAACACCCCCGACGACATCCACGTCGTCGACAACGGCACCTTCTTCGACAGCCTGACGTTCCCGCACTTCGGCTACAACGAGCGGAACGAACTGACCGACCGCAACGATCGCCGCAAGTTCGGCCTCGGCGCACCGCACCGCATGCCGAAGATCGACGACGCGGCGGCGCACCAGTTCAACCTGATGTGCTGCGACGCCGACTGGGTGGCCTTCGAGACCACCGTGTCCACCGTGCCCGACCAGATCGCGCTCGCGCCCGGTTACCTGGAAAAGGAATGGACCGCAGACACGCCTGATCACGGCCGCCGCCGCTACTTCCACTACAGGATG
>DATHOV010000323.1:0-2203 GCA_035484515.1 Lysobacteraceae bacterium | reverse complement strand
GAAACGGTTCACGGCATCGACGAGCTGCTCCTGCTCGACGGTGATCGCCAGCGTCATCGACCGTCAGCCTTCCAGCCCGAGAATACGAGCGGCATTGCCGTACAGGAACTTCGGCCACACGTCGTCCTTCAGCGGAACACCGGGCAACTCGTTGAATATCCGCTCCAGGGACAGGCCCATCGGGAAGTAGCCGGCGTAAAGGACTTTGTCGGCGCCGCGGGAATTCGCATAGTCGATGATGGCCTTCGGGTAGTACTTAGGCGCGAACGCCGATGTCGAGTAGTACAGGTTGGGCCACTTCAGCATCAGCTTGACGGCAAGATCCTCCCAGGGCTCGCAGCCATGGCGGGTGATGAACACCAGATCGGGGAAGTCGAACATCACAACGTCGATTCGTGAAACCTCCTGCGGTGCAAAGGGAACGCGTGGACCGGGTATTCCGGCGCAGACGAAAATCGGGATGCCCAGTTCAACGCAGGTGGCATATATGGGGTACATCTTCGGATCGTCGATCGGAACCTGAGGAAAGGTGCCGGCCGGAAACACCGACGTCGCCCGGATGCCGTACCGCTCGTAGTCGCGGCGGATGGCGTTCACCGAACCCATCACGTCGTTCGGGTCGGCGATCGCCCCGGAGGGCACGAAGCGGTCCGGGAATGTCTTCAGCGCGAGTTCCGCGGAGTCTTCACTGACGCCGATCATGGCCTTCTCAATGCCGAAACGATCCATCTGCTGCAGCACCAGTGACACAGGGTCATCGGTCGGCAGCCCCTTGGGCACGTCCTTGAACATGTACTCGACGGGAAATTCGAAGCTTTCCTTGGACTCGCGGTCTTTCGTCTGCTTGCGGATGAAGTCGTATTGAGCAGAACCTTCGTGGGGAAAGCCGATCATGGTGTCGATGACCGGCAGACCGACGAGTCCAGCCATGGCATTCCTCCGATCACCCGAGCGCGACGGAAACGTTCCTTTAGACATATTGAAACACGGTTCTACTAGTGTCAAGGCCGCAAAACGACACTAGCTGGCCTGACAGCGGAAAAGTGGCACAACTTATCGTAGAGTGGACAGGATACTGAGAACACGGTTCTCGAAGCGCGTTTCGCTTGTCCACGTCGGGTTCGAACCGGAGGTCGCACCGTCAACATCAAAGCCCCTGACCAAGCCCGGTCCGGCATCGTTCCGTTGGCGGACATGACCAGCGGGCAGTTGGTGCGGCGAGCCAGGATCATTGAAGAGGTGATCGACTTGATCGCCGACGTCGGTGCCGACGCGGTCCAGATGCGCGACGTGGCGCAGCGTTCAGGAGTCGCACTGGCCACCGTCTATCGCTACTTCAGGTCGAAAGAGCATCTGTTGGCGGCAGCGCTGGAAGACTGGCAGAAGCGATTGACCCGGCGAATCTTGGCCGCCCGCGGTCCGGCTGACAAGGACCCGTTGCCCGGCATTCTGGATTATTTGCGGCGCGCCCAGCGCGCCTTCTATCGCCACCCCGAAATGACCGCGTTGATGCTTCAGACGATGGCGTCCACCGACCCGGAGGCGAGAGCTGCGATGGACCATATGAACCGCACGAATGTCGAGGTGTTCGATCGTCTGCTCGAAGGCGTTGCGTCGGAGAAAATCCCGAATGTCAGTTTCGGCATCAACGCCGCGCTGAGCAGTGCGCTCGCTGCGGTACTAACGGGCGCATGGACCCTGGACGAATCGTTGAGCCGGGTCGAATGGGTCGCGCGCACCCTGATTGGCGCCACGACCACGTGGGCGGTCTAGCTGGACTGCCCAGGGAGGTTGGTTGAGGAAGTGTGACGAGACGCTGTATCGGTCGTTGATGGCGAAGGTCTCCTGTCGTGGGGTGGAGCTGCTACCACTTGACCGCATAAACAGAAGATGCTCGTGGTCACGCTAACGCTGCCTGGACTCCTCGTGGCCGGCTGATGCTGGCTCGGCTCATCGCGACGAAGGCTGGCCCATCACGAGGGCGACTGAGCAGGCCCAGATGACATCCAGACGGTGCTGCAACGTCGGGCCGCGACCGCGCGGCGAAGTGCAGACATCGATCTGCGTTAGGCCGTCGGGCCGCGGCCAGCGTCATTCCGCGTAGTCGCGGCCGTGGGCGACGCCAGTCCGACCTACGGTGGACGTGTTCTGCCCGGCTCGGTAGTCCGACCTATCCGGCCCCTCCAGGTAGCGGGCCCGATTT
>DATHOV010000322.1:0-7218 GCA_035484515.1 Lysobacteraceae bacterium | reverse complement strand
CAGCTTTCCCATGCTGATCTTCGCGATTCACATGATGGGCATCTCCTCCATCATGGGCGCGATCAACATCATCGCGACCATCCTCAACATGCGCGCGCCCGGCATGGAACTGCTGAAGATGCCGGTGTTCGTGTGGTCGTGGCTGATCACCGCCTTCCTGCTGATCGCGGTGATGCCGGTCCTCGCCGGAGCAGTCACCATGCTGCTGACCGACAAGTACTTCGGCACCAGCTTCTTCAACGCGGCCGGCGGCGGCGACCCGGTGATGTTCCAGCACATCTTCTGGTTCTTCGGGCATCCCGAGGTCTACATCATGATCCTGCCGGCATTCGGGATCATCTCGGAAATCATCCCGACCTTCGCCCGCAAGCCGCTGTTCGGCTACCAGGCGATGGTCTATGCGATCGCCTCGATCGCGTTCCTCAGCTTCATCGTGTGGGCGCACCACATGTTCACCGTCGGCATGCCGTTCGGCGGCGAGCTGTTCTTCATGTACTCGACGATGCTGATCGCGATCCCGACCGGCGTGAAGGTGTTCAATTGGGTCTCGACCATGTGGAAGGGCGCGATGACCTTCGAGACTCCGATGCTGTTCGCGATCGCCTTCGTCATCCTGTTCACCATCGGCGGCTTCTCGGGCCTGATGCTCGCGATGGTGCCGGCCGACTTCCAGTACCAGGACACCTACTTCGTCGTCGCCCACTTCCACTACGTGCTGGTGACCGGCGCGATCTTCGCGATCATGGCCGGTGTGTATTACTGGATCCCGAAGTGGACCGGTCACATGTACAACGAGACGCTCGGCAAGTGGCACTTCTGGCTGAGTACGATCTTCGTCAACGTGCTGTTCTTCCCGCAGCACTTCCTTGGCCTGGCCGGCATGCCGCGCCGTATTCCGGACTACAACGTCGCCTTCGCGGACTTCAACATGATCTCTTCGATCGGCGGCTTCGTGTTCGGCGCGAGCCAGCTGCTGTTCGTCTACATGGTGTGGAGCACCGCGCGCGGCGGCAAGAAGGCCGAGGCGCGGGCGTGGGAAGGCGCGCGCGGGCTGGAGTGGACCCTGTCCTCGCCGCCGCCGCACCACAGCTTCACCACGCCCCCCGTGATTCGGGATGGTGATCTGGCCCATGGGGACGTCACCCATTGAGTTGATGCAATCGCGATTTTTTTAGGTGCGATCATCCGTGATCGCCGCGAATCGATAGACAAGCAGCACTACCCGGTTTCCTGGATCGCGGACTTTTCGAAGCGGCCATCCATGGCCGCACTTTCAAACAAGAGCATCCGATTCTTCCAGTTCATCGTCCATGACCCAGCAACCCGCCAGCACCGAGCAGGACAAGCAGCGCGCCCGCGCGAAGCGCACGGTGGCGGTACTGGCGCTGATTGCGACGTCGATCTATGTGGCGTTCGTCCTGCACGCGGTGCTGAGCCGGTGAGCGGGGACGAGGACCGGCGCGAAGGCGACGCTGCGCCCGAAATGCCGGCAAAGCCCCGCGCAGGCGACACCGGCAAGCTGGTCAAGCGGCTGGCCCTGGTACTGGTCGGCGGCTTCGTGTTCTCGTTCTCGCTGGTGCCGGTGTACCGCATCGCCTGCGAGAAGGTGCTGGGCATCAAGCTCGAAGAGGGCCCGGCAGGTCAGCAGCGGGTGGTCGGCATGCACGCGGACGCGAGCCGCTGGGTGACCGTGGAGTTCGACGGCAACGTCCATTCCGACCTGCTCTGGGAATTCCATCCCAGCAAGCTGAGCATGAAGGTCCACCCAGGCGAGCTGTACGACGCGACCTACTGGGCGAAGAACGACTCCGATCACGCCATCGTCGGCAATGCTGCGCCATCGATCAGCCCGGACACGGCTTCGCGCTACTTCAGCAAGACCGAGTGCTTTTGCTTCACCCAGCAGACCCTGCAGTCGGGCGAGCAGAGGCTGATGCCGGTGCGCTTCATCGTCGATCCGGCCCTGCCGGCCGATGTGAACACGATCACCCTGTCGTACACGTTCTACAATAATGACCTGGCGACCGCGAAGCTGGCCACGCAGTCCCGGCCGCTCGCGGCCCGTTCGATCCCGTAAGATAACCACCTCGCCGGACGCAACCCGGCCAGCCGAAAGACAGGAACCCGTCATGGCGCAGACGCAGACGCACGACGACAACATCTACTTCGTCCCGCACGGCAGCCGCTGGCCGTTCTTCGGCTCGGTGTCGATGTTCACCATCATGTTCGGCGTGGCCAACTGGGTCAACGACGTCGAATGGGGCAAGCCGGTGTTCTTCGTCGGTATCGCGCTGATGATCGCCACGCTGGTGAGCTGGTTCGCGGACGTCATCGGCGAGAGCCTGAAGAAGTACTACAACCACCAGGTCGACATCTCGTTCCGGATGGGGATGATGTGGTTCATCTTCTCCGAAGTGATGTTCTTCGCCGCGTTCTTCGGCGCGCTGTTCTACGCGCGCAACCTCTCGGTGCCGTGGCTGGGCGGCGAGGGCAAGGGCATCGCCACCAACAACTTCCTCTGGAACGGCTACGACGCGGCGTGGCCGACCAATGGCCCGGGTCATGTCGGCGGCCACTTCTCGACGATGGCGCCGTGGGGCATCCCGCTGCTGAACACCCTGATCCTGCTCAGCTCGGGCATGACCATCACCATCGCCCACCACATGCTGCGCGCCGGCCGTCGCGGCCAGCTGCTGTTCTGGCTCGGCGCGACGATCCTGCTCGGCGCGACCTTCCTCGGTTTCCAGGCCCATGAGTACATCGAGGCCTACACCGAGAAGAACCTGATGCTGACCAGCGGCGTCTACGGTTCGACGTTCTTCATGCTCACCGGTTTCCACGGCATGCACGTGACCCTCGGCGCGATCATGCTGTCGGTGATCTGGCTGCGCTGCGCGCGCGGACATTTCACCAAGGACCACCACTTCGCGTTCGAGGCCGTGGCTTGGTATTGGCACTTCGTCGACGTGGTGTGGCTGGGATTGTTCGTCTTCGTGTACGTGCTGTAGCGCGACCCGGCGCAGACCAGCAAAGGGCCGGTCTTGCCGGCCCTTTGGCTTTTGCAGGCCTGTCGAACCGCCTACTGGCCCATGTCGTGCGGCTGGATCCAGCCGGTCCAGATGCCGATGCCGATGATCGCGATCAGGGCGATCGACAGGCCGATGCGCCAGGTCAGCGCGCGCACCATGCGGTCGCTCTCGCCCTTGTCGACCATCATGTAGTAGAGCCCGCTGCCGAGGTTGTAGAGGATCACCACAAGGAAGCCGATGATGACGAGTTTCTGCAGCATGGCGTGGTTCCGTTGACGGCCTCGAGGCTCCCATTATCGCGCGGTTGCGCAGGCCCGGCGACGCGGCGGGAGCAGGGCGCGTGAGACTGCGCATCCTGCTGCTGCTGCTGTCGGTTTCCTGCATCCTCGGCTTCGTGCGCCTGGGTATCTGGCAGATCGATCGCGCCGATTACAAGGAAGACCTGCTCGCGCACGCCCGCCAGGTGCTCGTCGAACGCAAGGCCGACGTGCTTGCCGCGGCCGCCGACGCGCCGGCGCCGGACAGCGAGGCGGATGCCTACGAGTGGGCCGCCGGCAGCGGGCATTTCCTGCCCCTGCCGGTCATCCGGCTCGACAACCAGGTGCGCAACGGCATTCCGGGCATCCGCGTGTACCGCGTGTTCCAGCCCGATGGCGCGCGCCACGCAGTGCTGGTCGAACTCGGCTGGCGGCCGCTGCCTTCGCATCTCGACATGCCTGCCGAGCCTGCGCCTCCGGCCATCACCCAGGTGCACGGACTGCTTTCGCCACCGCCGGTTCCCGGCATCAGCCTCGGCGGCAGTGCGATCCAGCGCCAGCCGGACGGCTCCCTGCTGTTGATCCGGCTCGATCCGGACAAACTCGCGCCGGAGCTCAAGCTCGCCAAGGGTCTCGCACCGCGCGTGCTGCGCCTGGATCCGTCCATGCGGGTCGGCTACAAGCGCGACCTGGCCGTCCTCAGCGGCACCCTGCCGCCCGAGCAGCATCGCGGCTATGCCGTGCAGTGGTTCGGGATGGCCATCGCCCTGTTGGTGACGACGATCGTCGTCATGCGCCGCAAGCCGCAGCGGAAGACGGACCCGAACGAAGAGAGCGCCGGCTGATGTCCGCGATCCCGCACTCACGCGCGCGTTCGCGCGCGATCCTGCTGCTGATCGTGGCGATGTTCATCGCACCGTTCGCGACGGCGCTTTATCTCTACTACAACGACTGGCAACCGCAGCAGACGAAGAACTACGGGCAGATGCTGCATCCGGCGCGCGACCTGCGCGACGTGCGCTTCACCCGCGCCGACGGCAGCCGGTTCCAGTGGCACCACGAGGACCATGTCTGGCGCCTGCTGGTCGCGCCACCGACCGATTGCAGCGCGTCCTGCGAAAAGCTTGCCGATACCCTGCGACGGATCTGGGTCGGGCTCGGCAACAATGCCGACAGCCTTCAGGTGCTATGGGTCGGCGCGGCGCCGAAGCAGGGCTTCCGCAACCTGCTGCCGGTGAGCGCGGACGCCACGCTCGGCCCACGCCTGCCGGATGCGGCGACGCCCGATGCGATTCCGGTCTATCTGGTCGATCCGAGCGGCTACCTGTTCCTGCGCTACAAGCCCGGTTTCGATCCGGGCAAGATGCGCGGTGACCTGCAACAACTGACGCAGCAGAACATGTGACCCGCACATGAGCTCGCACCGCCATTTCCATCGCCTGGCCTGGCTGGCCGCCGCGTTTGCGCTGTGCGTGATCGTGTTCGGCGCCTTCGTGCGGCTGTCGAATGCCGGCCTGAGTTGCCCCGATTGGCCGACCTGCTACGGTCACGCCACCTGGCCCACGCAGACCCAGGATGTCGCGCAGGCGAACCAGGCATTTCCCGGTCGCCCGGTCGAAGCCGACAAGGACTGGCGCGAACAGGTGCACCGCATGCTCGCCGGAACGCTGGGCGCGCTCGTGTTCATCCTGGCCATCGTCGCCACCCGCCGACGTCCGCGCGGCATCGCGGTCGTGATCGCCGCGAGCCTGCTGGTCGCGATCTCGATCCCCTTCTACATACGCGGCTCGCATGCGATCTCGGGAGCGATCGCCGCAGTCGGCGAAGCGCTGCTGGTCGCGGCCGCGATCGCGTGGTCCAGCGCGCGCCTGCCGGCCGGCGCTCCGCCCGATTCAGCGCGGCTGGCCGCGCTCACCCTGGCAGTGGTGGTGTTCCAGGCCCTGCTCGGGCAGTGGACCGTGACCTGGCTGGTGATGCCGATCGTGGTGATGGGCCATCTGCTCGGCGGCCTGGCGACCTTCGCCCTGCTGACGGCGATGGCCTGGCGCGCGACGCCCGGCGCAAGGCTCACCCTGGCCGGTGCGCCGCGCCTGCGCCGGCTGCTGTGGGTCGGGTTCGGATTGCTCGTCGTGCAGATTGCGCTTGGCGGCTGGACCAGTTCCAACTACGCCGCCTGGGCCTGCGGCGCGCAGTTCCCGAAATGCCTCGACCAATGGTGGCCGGACAGCGACTTCCGCCAGGCCTTCGTGCTCTGGCGCGGCTTCGGTGTCGACTATTCCGGCGGCGTGCTCGACAACACCGCTCGCGTGGCGATCCAGATGAGCCACCGCATCATGGCCTTCCTCGTGTTCGGCCATCTGACCGCGGTCGGCGTGCGCCTGATCCGCACGCCGGGCCTGCGTTCCTGGGGGGTCGCGCTGCTCGCGCTGATGGTCGCGCAGATCGGCCTGGGCATCAGCAACGTGGTGTTCGCCCTGCCGCTGCCGATCGCGGTCGCGCACAACGCCGGCGCTGCGCTGCTGCTGTTCGTGGTGGTGAGCCTGCTTGCGCGTCTGCGCGAGCCGAGCGAAGTCGCCGTCGACGCGGCGACCGAATCCGCATGAGCGCGACCCTGCGCCAGTACTGGCAACTGACCAAGCCGCGCGTGGTCGCGCTGATCGTGTTCACCGCCTTCGTCGGCATGCTGCTGGCGCGCGTCGATCCGCAGCCGGGCATGCCGATTCCGCCGCCGCAGCTGCCGCCACTGCGCGAAGCGCTGCTGGGCTTCCTCGGTATCTGGCTCGCGGCGGCGTCAGCGGCGGCGATCAACCAGCTGCTGGACGCACGCATCGACGCCAAGATGACGCGCACCTCGTGGCGGCCGATCGTGATGGGGCAGATCACCCCGGCGAAGGCGTTGGTCTTCGCGCTCGCGCTCGCGGCCCTGTCGATGACGATCCTCACGCTGTGGGTCAATGTGCTGACCGCCGAGCTGACCTTCGCCTCGATGATCGGTTATGCGGTGATCTATACCGTCTTCCTCAAGCGCGCGACGCCGCAGAACATCGTGATCGGCGGCCTCGCCGGCGCCGCACCGCCCGCGCTGGGCTGGGTCGCGATCACCGGCGAGCTGCATCGCGACGCGCTGTTGCTGGTGCTGATCATCTTCGTCTGGACGCCACCGCATTTCTGGGCATTGGCCATCTTCCGCCGCGAGGACTATGCGCGGGCGATGGTGCCGATGCTGCCGGTGACGCACGGGGTGGAGTTCACCCGCTGGCAGATCCTGTTCTACACGATCCTGCTGTGCGTGGTGACGGTGTTGCCGTGGGCGACGGGCATGAGCGGTGCGTTCTATCTGGGCGGGGCGCTGGTGCTCGATGCGGTGTTCCTGTACTACGCGATCCGCATGCTCAAGCCGCCGGGCGAGTTGTTTGCGATGCAGATGTTCCGCTACTCGATCGTTTATCTGATGGCGTTGTTTGCGTTTTTGCTGATTGATCATTGGGTGGTGCCGCAGGCGGGTGTGGCGGCGATGTCTTGGCAGAGGATTGGCTAAGCGCTTCGCTCTTGATCGTCATCTCCGCGAAGGCGGCAATCGCTTCCTAACAGCGAAGCTGGTCATCCAGTGGCTTTCCCGACAGCGATGCAAGGCGGAGCTATCGCGCGAAACGCTCTTGATCTGATCTTGATCTGTGCCCAACAGCGAAGGAGCCACCAGCAAACCCTCAGCGGCGGCCGATCAGTTTCATCAACTGGCGCAGCTCGTCCTTTTCCTCGTCGGAAAGGCCGGTTTCGCTTTGCAGCGCCTTGATTTCCTCGACGCGCTGCTGCAGGGTCTGCTGGTCGAGTTGGGCGAGTACGTCGCGCCATTCGGTGCGCCAGAGGGCGCTGTCGCCGGGGAGGGACTGCAGGGCGAGTTTCTGCAGGGAGGTGGCTTCCTCGCGGTCGAC
>DATHOV010000321.1:0-6912 GCA_035484515.1 Lysobacteraceae bacterium | reverse complement strand
GTCGCCAGGTCGACCAGGGAGATGCCCGCGGCCTTGATGAGGATGAAGACGCTTACTGCGCCCAAAGCCATCATCAACGCGACCGAGACGAAGGTCCTCCCGGTCGGCCATACATCGGTCCTGAACGGCCGGAACCTCTCGATCGGAACCCTCTTCCGCCAAGCCAGGTAACCGATCACGAAAAGGAGCATCGCAATCGGAACCGTTGCTTCGGAAACGGCCAGATCGATGTATCTCATGTTGCCGATCAGGAAAACCACGCTCGGGTAGGATGGCGGCAGGAACGCGATGTAGACCGATCTCATCGTCCCGCCGATGAACACGGTAATCGCCACCAGGGTCATCGGCTCCAGGACGTCGAAGGACTTCCGAACCCAGAACGACCCGCACACGATCGCAAAAGTCAGGAATCCGATGGCAATCAGATACGCCCCGCCCGGATCGATGAAACTCGAACTGACGATCGCTATGCCTGCCAGGAGAATCATGGCCATAGTCACCAGCAACGCCGGCGACGCCGTCATCATCGTGCGGAATTGTGACTTCATGCGTCCTCAGCTCTCAACAAGGAAATCGCCGACTCCGAAACGGGGCAGTCGGTCACCGACAGAATCAAACCCGCCACGATGATGACGAGCGCCCCGCTGGAAAGGAATTGAACATCGATACGGGCTCACGCCGGCGAGCGCCGGTCGGCGAAACCGGATTTTGCGCCCGACGCGTCCTGGCAACCGCCGTCGCCGCCGCGCATCGCGTGGACGGACTCCAGCTTCTTGAAGCTCGCGTACAAATCAAACGCTTCGTCTTGCCTGCTCTTCGGAAGCGCCTGCCACTTCTCTTCCAGAGCGGGCTTCAACAAGTTGCGAGCAGACGACGGCCGGGCGACAAATGATTCGAGCACCGAACCGCCCCCGAAGCGCATCGCGTTTCTCTTCTCGATCAGTTCGAAGCAGGCCCGGACGTTTTCCTCGGTGTGCTCGAAACGGGAAAAAGAAGTGCCGAACCGCCGATTGACATCGTCTACCACGGTTCCGAAATCGGACGTGACCCGCTCGAAGCTCGCCACGACCAATCGATTGGCGTAGGGCAGCAGTCTGCGGTGGAAATCGATCCACGATCCGAGCCCCACTTCCAGCGGCACATGCTCCTCCCGAAGCACGAACGACAATACGGCATCCTTGGGATGCCTGACGATCAGCAGGACCGGCTTGTCGAGACGGACGCCGCGGATGATTTGCGCGGCAGCGTGAAAATGGTGGGCGAGCCGGATCGGCTGCCTCTGCGCGAAACGGAATGCTGTCACCGCAAAGCTGTTGCCGCTGCGCGGGAACGCTTCGATGACCAGGTTCGTATCGCTCTCGACTACCGCTGGACCCTCGGCATCGCGAGCGCGCATTTTGAGCCTCGCCAACGGCATGTAGATGGCGGGGACGTGCGAAACGGAAGTGCGCAAGCGATAGCGTGCGAGGCGAACGAAGGTTCCCAAACCCATCCTATGTCCAGCCCTGCAATTTCCGACCGGGATCGCCGACACCCGACTCGGAACGCCCAAAGAATCCCGCCCCCGTCTGGATGCGGGAACCCGGACCACCGCCCCGTGCATCCTGAACGAAGGACGAAGCCGGGATCCACGCTCGCGCGACGATGGAGTTGGCCAGACCCTGTGGGCTCATCGCGAGGGAAACCGTTTCGACAGGCGTTCAGTCTACCAGCTTCACCGACTTGAGCTTCATGCCACCGACGAAACGGACGTAGTCCCATCGCCTGAAGACGAACCCGGAACCGGCAAACAGTGCGTGTCCGTCCAGATCGAGAACCTGCGATGTACCTGGAGTCAGTCGCGGCCCTGCGACGACCGGCATCGAGGCACCGCGCCCATTGGGCATCCTGAATCCCATCGACAGCGAACTCCCGGCATTGCCTTGCGCAGCGACGTCCAGCACCGCATAAACGTGCTGGTGCGAGGGATCGTCCACCTCGGCCACAAGCTGCATCCGCGCGCCCGCGTCGTCCGCCTGCGCGGCGATTTGCAACCTGTTGCGCGGATGCAACGACCGCACCGGGTCGAGCATCATGTCGTGGCCACCCGCCGACCCACCCTCGAACAGGGCTATTTCGGGAGCATTGGGCGTACCCGACAACTTCGCGTTCGACCAGTCGGCGAGCAGTCCGAGATCCAGCAGGTGCTGGTCGTGATCGGCGGCCGGCTTGGCGTCCAACAACAACAGCCCCTGTCCGGGACTCAGTGTCACGTGCCCCTGATAGGCCACTCCCTCGGGGGAATACATCGTGCGTGCGAGATCGTGGCTCCCGCCATGTCCGTCATCCGGGGCGACGAGAACGATTCCGTGGGCGAACTCCCGGGAATAGATGCCCGATTCGACGACATAGCCCTTCGACGGCGCGCCGACAGGCTCGTACCAGTCCTGGTAAACGGACAGGCCACCGGATCGACCGGCCGGAGTATCCAGCTGGGCGGTCGTGGAATACCTGAAATGGGTGTTCGTCCCTGCTGCCAGCAGATAGGCGCAATACAAATACCGCTGCGATGCATAGTCATCCGCATAATTTTCGTATTGCCAGCTTCCCCGGCCGAAAACCATGGTCTGTTTGTCGGCAGGAGTCTTGGAAATGACCTCCAGATAGGGAAGCACATCCTGGCTGAAGCTGTAGCGATTTGCCGGATTCTTGCGTTCGCCGCCGAAGAATTCGATCGTCGCCACGTCGGCGTGGTCGAGCAGCACCCGCTGGTCGGCGACCGAGCCAGGACCGAAATTCCAGATTCCGTTGTAGACAAGAGCCTTGCCATCCAGTGCAGCGCGTACGGCATCGAACGCCGCATCCATGCCTGCGGCGTAACGATCGCAATAACCGGGAACCATCGAGCACATCCTCGACAACGGAGGTGGACGGTAGCGCGGGGTGCGAACCGCAAGGTCGACGGCGACTCCGTCATAACCCTGGCGGTTGACCGCAGCTGCGATTTGCGATGCGAGTCGCGTCCTGTATTCCGCGCGCGTCACGTCTCCGAATCCCTCTATCGTCCTGCCGTTCGGACGCTGGATGTACATCGCCCCTCCCGCCTGGTCCATCCAGTCGAGGATGCCGGTACTGCCAGGCGTTCCGGTGATGTTCCGACTGACCCACGTGTACATCAGCACCGGGGTATGCGGAGCCGCCTTTTTCAACTTGGCGAGGAAGGATGAAGCCGTCGCAACGCTGGTCTCCCCGGGCGTACGCACGACGACGATCGCGGCATGATCGGCCACCAGACGTGCCACCTGCATGTCGATCTGCTGTTGGGCGTCCCCCGCGACCCAGAACGGCGTATCGCCGGGACCGACCCGGATCGCACCGAACGCGCAACCCGCTCCGGCCAGCCCTGCAAGGAAAAGCGGAACCAACAGTGCCTTGGACTTCATTGTCAGTAGATTCCTGTCGTCGCTTCCCGGTTTCGCGCAAGCGCGCCGGTACTCGGATCATGGAGCATGCGCGCGCCAGTGGCGGCATTCGCTGCATCGGCATGGGCAATGCGTTCACCCGCGCATGGAACTGCGGGAGGCTTGGGGACAGCGCCCCGGACAACGGCTTTCGGGACTACCGATGTATCGGCCCATGATTGCACCAAGTCAATGAATGCATCAAGTCGATTCCATCCAAATCGATGGCCCCGTTCAGGACCTCTGGGTCGCCGGCTTCCTGCCGAACAACTTCGCGGCGACCAGGTCCTTCGCATCCCTCAGCATCGCCAGGTCGACCGAGGCGTAGGTCCAGATTCCAAGCGTCCGGTGCACGAACATCATTCCGGTCAGATTCGTGATCACGATGCTCGTGGCAATGGCGATCGCGACGCCGGTGACGCCATACCAGTGGCCAAGGGTCAGGGCCAGCGACAGGAGCACAACCATCGCGATGAGGCCGGTCAGAAGCATGTGGCGCTGGTTGCCGGTCATCGGCAGGACCACCTGCCATGATCCGGTGGCGATGTTGAACGTCTGTCCGATGCAGAGGATCGCAAGCAGCGGATAGGCCTGCACGTAGTAGGCTCCGAACAAGCCGGCGAGGATCGGTTTTCCGCCGATCACAAGCACCGCCATGAGCGCCATCGATGGCAGCAGGACCACGCCGCAGATCGAACGGACGACGCGTTCGAGCTTCTGCAACTGCTGGCTCGAATGCAGTTGCGCCACGACTGGCGGGAGCACGGCATTGCTGATGATCGTCGGAGCGACCAACAGGATCATCATCCGCTGGGCCACGGCGTAGAGAGCCACGTGGTCGGCGGAATCCAGCCGGCTTGCGAGCCACGCGCCGCCCTGCAGCCTGAGGGTCACGATGATTGCAGTGAACCAATACGCCCATCCCTCGCGAATGGCCTCGCCTGCGTTCGAGGAACGCGGTCCATCCGGGCGCGCACTTCCTGCGCCTTCGCGCCGCAGCCGGATGAAGAGCAGGACCAGAGCGATCACGACGATCGATGCCGATGTCGAGAACGATATCCAGAACAGGATCGGCAGAGTCAGGTTCCCGCCGAACGCGAAGGCAGCCGCCAGTGAGCAAACCGACACGGCGGTGAGGATGCCGTTGCTCTGCAGACCTCCGAACAGCGAAGCGAGACGGATGTCGTTCAGCCCCCGGAAACTTTCCGTCAACAATCCCTGGAGCGTTGAACTGAACAGCCACAGCGATATGACCGCCATGTAGGCGAACAGACCGGGGGTCCTGAGCAGATCGGCGAAGAAATACCCGCCCAGGAGCCAGAACAGCAACGAAATGATTCCCGCGGCGATCGCCACCGTCCCCAGGCACGCAGCCATCAGATCGCGCAGTCCGTGCGGGTCCTGCTCGACGATCCGCTTCGATGCGAACCGAACGACCACGCGGTCCAGCCCCAGCGTCCCGACGTTGACGAGGATGACCACGGTATTGAGCACGACGAAATACAGACCGTAGTGCGACGGGCTCAGACTCCTCGCGAGCACGATCGTGAGCACGAAGTTGCAGCCCATCGACACGACCTGAGCGAATCCAGCCCATAGCGCGCTGTTGAAGACTCTATGCTTGAGAGACATCTCGGTACGAACCCCGGATTCCGCCGGACATGCAACGGGCAACGGACCGTCAGTATGCGCTGCGATGGAAGAATCCCCGGACGATGGTCAGGGCAATGATCCGCAGGTCGAACCAAACCGACCAATGCTTGATGTAGAAGATGTCGAAGTCCACCCGCTTGGCCATCTTCTCGAGCGTATCCGTTTCTCCACGATGACCGTTGATCTGCGCCCAGCCCGTTATCCCGGGCTTCATGCTGTGGCGAAGCATGTAGCGTCGCACCAGTTTCTGGTAGTGATTGTTGTGCTCGACCGCGTGCGGCCGTGGACCCACGATCGACATCCGGCCCTGCAGAACATTGATGAACTGGGGCAACTCATCGAGGCTGCTGGCGCGCAGGAAGCGACCAAGCCGGGTAACGCGCGGGTCTCCACGGGTAGCCTGGGTCACATGCCCATCCTGCTCCTGGTGCAGGCGCATGGTGCGGAATTTCCACACTTCCACGATCTTGCCGCCCAACCCGTGCCTGCGCTGCTTGAACAGGACCGGCCCGGGCGAACTCAGCTTCACGCAGATCGCGATCAGCGCCATCAGCGGAGCGATCGCGAGAAGGATCAACGTGGCCAGTATCCGGTCCTCGGCGGCCTTCGCCACCTGCGAATGGCCGTCAACGCGGCTGCCCTGCAAGGTGATGATCGGAACCCCGGCGAGGATGGTGACGCCCTGATTCAGCAACTCGTACCCGAACAGATCCGGCACCAGGCGCACCGTGGTCGGAAGCTCGGACGTGGCCTCCAGCAATTGCTGGATCAGCGCTTCCGCACGCAGCGGCAGCGCCACCCATATCTGGTCCGGCACGGACCGCTTCAGGCTTTCGATGAAGGTCTCGACATCCCCCATTTCGGAACTGCCTTCGATCGCACCCTCGTCGTAAGGCGTCCTTACGTGTCCGATGACATCGAGTCCCATCCACGGGTTGTTGCGGGCGACCTCGATGATCTTGCACCCGGCATGGGTGGCTCCGATGACCACCACCTCCCGGCTATCGAGTCCCCATTTGCGGATGCCGCCCAGCAGGCGCCGCAGGCCCCAGCGATGCACACCCAGCGCGACGATGGTCGACAGGAACCAGCCGAGACCCCATAGCCTGGAATAATCCGTCGTGCTTCCGGTCACCCATTCGGAGATCACGAGAAGCATCAGCACCGTGGACCACGCAATGGCGATCCTGCCGATTTCCGTGAGCACGCCCAGCCCACGCCAGCTGCGATACAGGCCGAACACGGGGAAGATCAGCAGGACGAACAAGGGCGTGCGCAAAAGGATCCCGACATAGGGTTCCCTGATCTCGAACGCACCGAATACCAGCCACTGGCAGATGAACGCCGTCAGCAACACGATGGCCACGTCGCCGAAGCGCTGCAGCATTTCCAGCAATGCGGCGTACTTCGACAGGAACGTCACCTCCGTGCCGCGCCCACCCCAATTGTCCGGCATCAACAGCATTGCCGCTCCCATCGATGCGAAGGCACTGCTGCGAACGAATCCATCGATTGCGCTCCTTCCAGATCCGGTCCCGCCGATGGCGCGTCCGCCGCAAGCCACCGCCTGCAACCGCCTTGCCACTGCATCTGACAACGTACTGGAGACGCCAACCGGGACATCGGCAGGCTCCTCGCACTCGCCTCAACCAGTCCGACGGCCCAATCCGTCGGTATCGTTCAGCGGCCGTGTCCAGCGTCCTCAGGTCGCCTTCTTGTGGTATTCGTAATATCCGTAGGACGAGTAGCCACCGTGGCGTCGTTCGACGGCGTTGAAGATGGCGCCCTTGATCTCGATTCCGTTCTGCTCGAAGCGCCC
>DATHOV010000320.1:0-3291 GCA_035484515.1 Lysobacteraceae bacterium | reverse complement strand
GCCCGTTGCGCGCGGGGCTGCGTTATCGTTGGATACCGCCAGCGCGAAACGGTCATGCCCAGAACCGCCGAACACGATCTGCGCGAACTCGACAGCCGCAGCGTCGCCAGGCAATTGCGCGGCGGCAGCGATGCCGAAATCGCCAGCGCGCTGCTCCAGCTCACGCCGGAGCAGGCGCACAAGGTACTCGAGCGCTTCGATCCGGCGCGACGCGAGGCGATCGACCGCGCCGATCCCGAACACGACCTGCTGATCGGCTACGACTACGCCGAGGGCACCGTCGGCCGGCTCATGGAATCCGCGCCGGCGATCTTTCCTCCCGCGATGACGATCGCCGCTGCGATCGAGTCGCTGCGCGAAGTCATCAAGCAGCGCATGGTGATCTACGTGTTCGTCGCCGATGCGCAAGGCGTCCTGTGCGGGGTCGTCGCGTTCCGCGAGCTCATGTTCGGCGCGCGCGACCAGAGCCTTGCCGAGGTGATGGTGCACGATCCGTTTTTTCTGGAGCCGACCATGTCGCTGGTCGATGCGATGCACGAGGTGGTGACCCGGCACTATCCGATCTATCCGGTCTGCCAGCCCGACGGGCGCTTGCTCGGGCTCGTCAAGGGCGCGGCGTTGTTCGAGCAGCAGGCTTTCGCGATCTCCGCGCAGGCCGGTGCGATCGTCGGTGTCGAGAAGGAAGAACGCCTGGCCACGTCGTGGCAACGCAGTTTCCTGTACCGGCATCCGTGGCTGCTGGTGAACCTGCTCACGGTCGCGATTTCCGCCTCGGTGGTCAGCGTGTTCCAGGCGTCGATCAACCGCATCGTCGTGCTCGCGATCTTCCTGCCGGTGATGTCCGGGCAGTGCGGCAATCTCGGCAACCAGTCGCTCGCGGTCGTGCTGCGCGGGGTGACCCTCGGCGAACTGCACCAGGACGGCGTGTGGCCGATGGTGCTCAAGGAAGGCTGGCTCGGCGTGCTCAACGGTTTCGTCTCGGGTCTGCTCGCGGGCGCCGTGATGTTCTGGATCGCGACTGCCCGCCACGAGCCGGCGCTGAGTCTCGCCGGGGCGATCGTCGTAGCGATGACCGCGAGCTGCGCGATGGCCGGCATGGCCGGCGCGTCGATTCCACTGGTGTTGCGTCGCCTGGGCGCGGATCCGGCGACCGCGGCCGGCATCTTCCTGAGCACCGTCACCGACGTGCTGAGCATGGGCCTTTTCCTCGGCCTGGCGACGGCGCTGACCGACTGAGCGCAGCCGTGCTGCAATGCAGCGCGCCTTGTGATCGAAGCATTGTCTATGATTCCGTCCGCTCGGAAGGATTGGGGAATTCATCCGGGATGCACGGACGGGGAGAGGATCGGTGGGGAGAGGATCAGGACCCGCAGCGGCGCAAGCCTCTGCGGGTTTTTCAAGTACAACCCTCACGCCATGAAAGAATGAGCGCATGAACGATGCGCACGACGTGCCACTGCAACGCCTGCTCGCGCATCGGCTCGAAGCGCTGGCGCCTCGGCTTGCAGGCAGCGGGCTTCCACGTGATTCGATCGAGCGCCTGCTGGTCGCCAGCGATTTCGCTTACGGTGTTCTGCGCGACCAGCCCGAGGCGCTCACCGCGCTCGATGGCCCGATACCTGCCGCGCCCGTCCTCGATCCGGCTTCGCCCGGTGCGTGGCCGGCGCAATTGCGACGCTGGCGTAAGCTCGCCTCCCTGCATCTGGTCTGGCGCGATGTCGCCGGGCTCGATGCCGTCGACGCAACGCTCGCGGGCACGAGCGCGCTGGCCGATGCGGCGCTCGAAACCGCACTCGCCGCCGTCGCGGCGCAGGTCGCGCAGAACCACGGCGTCATCCGCGATGCCCAGGGCAGGCCGCAACGCATGGTCGTGTTCGGGCTCGGCAAGCTCGGTGGCGGCGAACTGAATTTCTCGTCCGATGTGGACCTGATCTTCGCTTATGAGAAGAGCGGCACGAGCGATGGCGCGCGCGCGCTCGATGCCGATGCCTACTACGCGCGCATCGGCCAGCGCCTGATCCAGTTGCTCGACGAAGTCACGCCCGAGGGCTTCTGTTATCGAGTGGACATGCGCCTGCGCCCGTTCGGCGGCATCGGTCGGCTCGCGCTCTCGTTCGGCGCGATGGAGCAGTACTATCAGGCCGAAGGTCGCGACTGGGAGCGCTACGCGTGGATCAAGGCGCGGCCTGTTGCGGGCGATATCGCGGCGGGCGAGCGCCTGCTGGAAACGCTGCGCCCGTTCGTCTACCGCCGTTACCTCGACTACACCGCACTCGATGGCCTGCGCGAGATGAAGGCGGCGATCGCCGCCGATGAGCGCCGCGAATTGTCGGATCACCTCAAGCTCGGTCCGGGCGGCATCCGCGAGATCGAATTCCTCGTGCAGGCGCTGCAACTGATCCGCGGCGGGCGCGAACCGGTACTGCGCACGCGTTCGCTGTTGCATGCGCTCGCTGCGCTCGCAGCTGGCGGCCATCTTCCTGCCGCCGCCGCCGCATCGCTGGCGCAGGCCTATCGTTTCCTGCGCCGGCTCGAAAACCGCGTGCAGATGTACGCCGATCAGCAGGCGCACGTATTGCCCGACGATGCGATCGCACAGCGGCGCATTGCAGCGGGCCTCGGCTACGCCGACATCGCGGCCTTGCGGAGCGATCTCGATGTACAGCGTGCGATCGTGTCGGCGGAATTCGAGCGCTTGCTGGCCGCGCGCCGTCGCGGCAATGCGCCGCCGACAGCGCTGCACGACTACTGGCTTGCCTTGCCCGATGGCGGTCAGGCGCAGGCGCTGGTCGATGCGGGCTATGCGCGCGCCGATGCGCACGATGCCGCACTGCGCGACTTCGCGCGCTCGCCCGCGGTGCGCGCTCTCTCGGCGCGTGCGCGCCAGCGGCTCGATCGGGTGCTGCCACGCATGCTGCGCGAGGCGGCCGAGAGTGAGGCGGCCGACATCGCGCTGCCGCGGCTGATTGCGCTGCTGCAGGCGATCGCTCGACGCGGCAGCTATCTGGCCCTGCTCGACGAACAGCCGGTCGCGCTGTCGCGGCTCGTCGAGGTCGGCACGCACAGCGCCCTGCTCGCCGAACGCATAGCCGCGCATCCGTTGCTGCTGGACGAGTTGCTCGACGTGCGTGCCGACGGAGCGCCGCCGACGCGCGCGAGCCTCGAATCCGAGTGCGCGCGAATGCTCGATGCCGTCGCGCCCGACGACATCGAGGCAGCCCTGCACGCGCTCGCCGAATTTCGCCAGGGCGCAAGTTTCCGGATCGGTCTGGCGCTGCTGAAACGGCGTGT
>DATHOV010000319.1:0-2477 GCA_035484515.1 Lysobacteraceae bacterium | reverse complement strand
CTATCGCGCCCGCAGCGAACGTCAGTGCCAGTGCGGCGACGAGCAGTTTCATTCCACGCATGATTTTGTCCTCCCGTTGTTGTCGGCAGCGATGATGAGAGCGCGTGATCGCGGCTCATCTTTCAGCAGCAGCATACTCTGCGCAAGGGCATCCGGCGTTTAGCGGATGGTCGAGGGACGCGCTCTTCCCACGCGGGAAGAGCGCCATGCCGTCAGAACGAGTAGTACATCTGAAATTCGATCGGATGCGTCGATGCGCGGAAGCGCGTGACTTCGCTCATCTTCATTTCGATATAGGCGTCGATGAAGTCGTCGCTGAACACGCCGCCGGCTTTGAGGAACGCGCGATCCTTGTCGAGCGAATCCAGCGCCTGGTCGAGACTGCTGCACACCGTCGGAATGTTCTTTTCTTCTTCCGGCGGCAGATCGTACAGATCCTTGTCCATCGGCGCGCCCGGATCGATCTTGTTCAAGATACCGTCGAGGCCCGCCATCATGAGCGCGGTGAAAGCGAGATAACCCGAATTCATCGGATCCGGAAAACGCACTTCGATGCGGCGGCCTTTCGGCGAATGCACGAACGGAATGCGGCAGCTCGCCGAACGGTTGCGCGCGGAGTACGCGAGCATCACCGGCGCTTCGTAACCCGGCACGAGGCGCTTGTAGGAATTCGTCGTCGAATTGGCGAACGCGTTGATCGCACGCGCGTGCTTGAAGATGCCGCCGATGTACCACAGTGCCGTCTGCGAAAGACCGCCGTACAGATCGCCGGAGAACAGGTTCTTGCCGTCCTTCGCCAACGACTGATGCACGTGCATGCCGCTGCCGTTGTCGCCGACGATCGGCTTGGGCATGAAGGTCGCGGTCTTGCCGTTGCGGAAAGCGACGTTCTTGATGATGTACTTCATGGTCAGCAGCTCGTCGGCCTTCTTGACCAGCGAGTTGAACTTGGTGCCGATCTCGCACTGGCCAGCGTTGGCGACTTCGTGGTGGTGCACCTCGACTTCGATGCCGGCCGCGCTCAGCGCCTTGCACATCTCGGCGCGGACGTCGTGCAGCGAATCGGTCGGCGCGACCGGGAAGTAGCCGCCCTTCAGGCCCGGGCGGTAGCCGCTGTTGCCGCCCTCGTACTTCTTCTTGGAATTCCAGTGCGCTTCCTCGGATTCGATCTCGAAGAAGGTGTGGCCCATCTCGTTGGCCCAGCGCACGGAGTCGAAGATGAAGAACTCGGGCTCGGGGCCGAAGAAGGCCTGCTCGGCGATGCCGCTGGCCTTCAGGTAGGCCTCGGCGCGTTTGGCGACGCCGCGCGGGTCGCGCGAATACGGTTGCATCGTGATCGGATCGAGCACGTCGCAGACCAGGATCAGGGTCGGATCGGCGACGAAGGGGTCCACCACCGCCGTGTCCGCATCCGGCAGCAGGACCATGTCGGACTCGTTGATGCCTCGCCAGCCGGAGATCGACGAACCGTCGAACATGCGGCCGTCCTCGAACAGGCCCGGTTCGACGATGCTGACCGGGAAGGTCACGTGGTGCTGCACGCCGCGCATGTCGGCGAAGCGCAGGTCCACCCACTCGATGGCGTGGTCCTTGATGAGTTTATCGACGTGCGAGTAAGGCATGGGAAGCTCCGGTTGGCAGGGTGACAAGTGTCCTTCAGCAAAGACCGTGCCAGTGCAATCACACCATAGATGATTGATTTTGCTGATCAACGACGTGCCAAAGAACGCGGATTGAGCCATGACGATGCAAACTGCATGCGCAAAGCACCAAGTCGGTGATAATGGTCATAAGATCATCGAAGCGAACCGTAATACGCGGTCGTTGCCAGGAGTCACGCAAGTTTCATTCCCCGAGGTCACCGTTTTGGTTGTCGGCGTAGTACCGTTGGCCAACCCATGGGAGGAGCGCACAGATGAACAAAGTCTTGAGCTTGGGCTTGCTGGTTCCGCTTTGCCTGGCTGCATCGCTGGGTGCGAAAGCTGCCGATGGCTATGTGACGGTCGATATGGGCCTCCAGGCCGGCCCGGACATCCAGTACCCGACGGTCGCCATGCTGCCCGCAGGCACTCCGGTGGAAATCGAAGGCTGCATCGATGGCTGGACGTGGTGCGACGTGATTGCCGGCGAGGATCGCGGCTGGGTCGCCGGAAATTACGTGCAGGAGGACTACAACGGCCAGCGCGTGTACTTGAACGAATATGGTTCGCGTATCGGCATTCCGATCGTCGTATTCTCGCTGGGCCTGTACTGGCACAACTATTACAGCCACCGCCCCTGGTACGGTGAGCGCGGGCATTGGGAATCGCGCCGCATCCAACCCCATCTGTTTTCACGCCCGGAAGGGTTCCACGCGACCCTGTATCAGGCTGGCGGCTGGAATCACGGCGAGGGCCACCATGACGATTCCCATCATGGCGACGGCCACCACGACGATTCGCACCACCACGACCACGATCACGGCGACTCCAGTCACC
>DATHOV010000318.1:0-4842 GCA_035484515.1 Lysobacteraceae bacterium | reverse complement strand
GCCTATATCGACAACACCGTCGACGAGGGCAGGTCGCTCAACGGCAATACGACGCTGCGCGTGGTCGAGACGGTCGGCGGCGCGACGCGCGCGGTCGTTGCGACGACCCTGCGCTACAAGTCTCCGCACGCGCGGCTCGTGATCGACATCGTCGACGAGAACGGCCGGCGCACGCCAGCGCGCGTCTCCGTGCTCGCCGGCGACGGCCGCGCCTACGCGCCGCGCGATGCATGGATGCACAGCGACGACGGCTTCGACCGCAAGCTGCAAGCCAGCGAGAATCGCTACTTCCACTGCGCGCCGCCCTGCACGCTGGACGTGCCGGTGGGTCCGGCGAACGTGCTCGTGCAGCACGGCTTCGCCTACACGCCATGGCGCGGCTCGGTGCTTCCGAAGGCCGACACCGACGCGCATCTGCTGGCGAAGCTCGAACCACAGCGACTCCCCGCGAAGTTCGGCGACTGGCTCAACGCCGACCTGCACATCCACATGGACTACGGCGGCCACTACCGCAACACGCCGGCGAACCTCGCGAAGCAGGCGCGCGCCGAGGACCTCGATGTCGCCTACGACCTGATCGTCAACAAGGAAGAACGCGTCTTCGACATCGCGCATTTCCGTCCCGACGCCGATCCGGCGAGCACCGCGCAGGTCACCGTGCTGCACGCGCAGGAATACCACACCAGTCTGTGGGGACACCTGGGCCTGCTCAGGCTCGGCGACCACTACATCACGCCCGGCTTCGCCTCGTACCGGCATTCGCCGATGGCCAGTCCGTACCCGACCAATGCCGCGATCGCCGATCTGGCGCACGCGCAGGGCGGCCTCGTAGGCTACGTGCATCCCTTCGACACCCTGCCCGATCCGGCGAAGGACACCGACCTCACCGACGAACTTCCCGCCGATGTCATCAGCGGCAAGGTCGACTACATCGAAATCGTCGGCTTCTCCGATCCGATCGCGACCACGACGGTCTGGTACCGGCTGCTCGACCTCGGCTTCCACCTTCCGACGGGCGCAGGCACCGATGCGATGGCGAACTATGCCTCGCTGCGCGGCCCGGTCGGCCAGAACCGCGTCTTCCTCGACACCGGCGGGCATCGCGACACAGCCTCGATGTTCGCCGCGCTCAAGGCCGGGCATGGCTTCGCGAGCAACGGCCCGCTGCTCGGGCTGCTGATCGACGGCGTGAAGCCCGGCGACACCGCGCAGCCCGGCGAACATCGCTACGAGATCGCCCTGCGCTCGTCGGCCGCCATCGACCATCTCGAACTCGTGCAGAACGGCAAGGTCGTGAAATCCTTCGCCCTGGCCGGCGACCGCCGTAGCCTCGACGACGCCGGCGACATCGCGCTCGAAGGCGGCTGGGTATTGCTGCGCGCCTGGAACGACCAGGCCGATCCGCTCGTGCAGGACGTGTATCCGTACGCGACCACGAATCCGGTCTGGGTCGGCCCGACCCAGCGCACCGCCAATGCGCCGCAGGATGCGCGGTATTTCGCCGACTGGCTGACCGACACGCTCAAGCTGATCGAGGCGCGCGACGATTTCAACGATGCGAACGAGCGGCGCATCACGCTGGATTTCCTGCGCAATGCCCGCGACCAATATCTCGACATCGCCAGGGGCAAGCCATGAGGCGACTCGCCCTGCTGCTGGTCCTGTTGGCCTGCTGTTGCGCGCACGCCGCATTGCCTCCGGATCGCTTCGACACGTCCGACCTCACCCGCCTCGCCGACGTAACCGAGCCCACCTTCACGACCGACGGCCAGTACATCGCCTACACCGTCACCACCGCCAACACCGCGACCGACCAGCCCCAGTCCGACCTCTGGCGCGTGCGCTACGACGGCAGCGAGCGCACGCAGCTCACGTCCACGCCCGACAGCAGCGAATGGCGACCGCAATGGTCGGCCGACGGGCGGTCGCTCGCCTTCCTCTCGGATCGCAAGAGCCAGGCATCGGACGACGCCTCCAAAGCCGATGCAGACGCCTCGTCCGACGATGCGGCAACGCAGGTGTGGATGATGGCCGCGCACGGCGGCGAAGCGCGCCAGCTCACGCACTTCCCAGACGGCGTCGATGACTTCGCATTGTCGCCGGACGGAAAACGGCTCGCAGTGATCGCCTACGATCCCGAGCTTCCACCCGGCGCCACGAAGCCGAAGAACCCACTGCCGCTGGTGACCGAACGCTACCTGTTCAAGGACGATATCGACGGCTTCCTCGGTCCACGCCACAAGCACCTGTACGTCTTCGACATCGCCAGCGGCCACGCCATCCTGCTCACCCCAGGCACGCACGACGAGCAACTGCCCGCATGGTCGCCCGACGGGAAACTGATCGCCTTCGTCACCCGCCGCGGCGACGATCCGGATCGCGCGATGAACTACGAGATCCACGTCATCGCGCCGACTGCCGGCGCGATCGATCGCGCGATCACCTCGCCCGCGATGACCTCGCTGAATCCCGATTGGGAATCGCGCGCCGCGTGGAGTCCCGACAGCACCCGCATCGCCTATCTGCGCAGCGACTACGCGCACTGGCTCGACTATTCGCCCTGGCAGCTCGCGATCGTCGACGTGGCGACCGGCAAGGAGTCCGATCTCGCACCGATCGACCGCTGCTTCTACAAGCCACGCTGGGCGCCCGATGGCCGCAGCGTCTACGCACTCGTCGAGCAAAGCCTCGTCACCCACCTCGCCCGCATCGATATCGTCGACGGCAAGCTCACCGAACTCGACCACGGCGACCGCTTCGACTTCGACCTCGACGTCTCCGCCGACGGCCGCATCGTCGTGCTCGGCGGCGACGATCGTCACCCCTACGAAATTTCCGCCGTCGAACACGACGCCCTGCGTCCGCTCAGCGACCACAACGCCTTCCTGCGCGACAAGCGCCTCGCCGAAATCGAAGCCATCCACTACAGCAGCAAGGACGGCACGCCGATCGACGGGCTCATCGTGAAACCCGTGGGCTGGCAGCCCGGCCAGCGCTACCCGACGATCGTGCGCGTGCACGGCGGTCCGGTCTACCAGTACAGCCGCGAATTCATGGCCGACTGGCAGGCGTACGCGGCGCACGGCTATGCGGTGCTCGCGGTCAATCCACGCGGCAGTTCCGGTCGCGGCTTCGATTTCGCGAAGGCGATCTACGCGGACTGGGGCGACAAGGACGTGCAGGACGTGCTCGCCGGCATCGACTACGCCGTCGCGACCGGCATCGCCGATCCCGAGCGCATCGGTGTCGGCGGCTGGAGCTACGGCGGCATCCTCACCAACCTGCTGATCGCCAGCGACACCCGCTTCAAGGCCGCCGTCAGCGGCGCCGGCGCGGCGAACTTCATCGGCATGTACGGCGCCGACGAATACGTCCGCGAATACGAACTCGAACTCGGCCTGCCGTGGAAGAACCGCGACGCCTACGATCGTGTGAGCTACCCCTTCCTCCACGCCGACCGCATCGCCACCCCGACCCTGTACGAATGCGCCGCGAAAGACTCCAACGTCCCCTGCGAAGGCGCCGAGCAGATGTACGAGGCGCTCAAGTCGCTGCGCATTCCGGCGCAACTCGTGGTGTATCCGGACCAGCATCACGAGATGACAGTGCCGAGTTATCTTCGCGATCGCCTGGAGCGGAATATTGCCTGGTACGACAGGTATCTCAAGCAGCCACCGACCGCGCTGAAATGACACTTCACCTCGTCATCCCGAGCGAAGCGAGGAATCTCGAGCTGCCGTGTCTTCGGGTAACAGATCCCTCGCTTCGCTCGGGACGACAAGGAACTCGGGACGACAAGGCACCTTCGATGCTCCACATCGCACAGATCCCCTCTGCGACCGGCGCATGGCCTAGATGCGTTACGACAGCACCGCGGACCTCACATTCGCCACGCCCGCGCCCCGGAACCGTCTCCCGATGCGCACCCGCACGAGCCAGTACGCCATCGCGAACAATGGCGCGAGCGCCGGCACGAACAGCCACGGCGAACCGTGCATCCAGACCGGCATCACTTTCTGCTGACCGAGGAAGAACGAGCCGGTCGCGATCGTCAGTGCCGCGCTCATCCGCCACAGGTGGCGCGCGATGCGCGACGGGCCGATCAGTCCACCGCGCAGGATCAGGTTCACATCGCCCAGCGCGCCGATCGTGCCGATGACCACGAACACGTAGAACGCCTGCGGCGGGGTCTGCGCGAGCAGAGGCGAAGGCCCGTGCCGCGCGATCGCGATGAATTCCGCTCCCGCGGCCACCAGGCCCAGCGCCATGGCGAGGCCGGCGATCTCGAAACGCCCGACGCCAGGCCCCTTGCGCCGTACCGCCATCCATCCGGTGCCGAGCAGGTAGAACGTCATCAAGCCCCCGAAGACGTTGGCCATCTCCGGTACCTGCAGGAACGGCGACGCGGCCGCGCCGATCCCCGCCATCACCAGCATCGACGCGAAGAACACGTTGCCGGCGAGCCGATGCACGCGCAGGCCCTTGCGCACGGCCATCGCGACCGTGCCGGACAGGATGCCGACCACACCTCCGGCGATGTGCAGGAACAGGATCAGGTTCGCCGCGGCATACAGCCACCACGGGCTTCCGTCTGGGACGTGCATCAGGTTGTCCTTCATCGCGCGGCTCCTGGCCTCGGGCCTGCCGCCATCCTGCCCACACGCCGGCGCGAAGCGCAGCGCGATGCGACGAACGCCGCCGCCAGTGCCGCGAGCGACGCCAAGCCACGACGGACCACGACGGGAACGCGCAAGCTGGGCTTGGGATCAGGAAATGACAAGCGGGGCAATGAAGGGGGGATGACCGTCCCGGATCGCGTGCAAGCGGAATGAACATCGCGGC
>DATHOV010000317.1:0-3709 GCA_035484515.1 Lysobacteraceae bacterium | reverse complement strand
GCGGTGGTTTCGGTGATCCCGGTGGAAGCCGAGGCTTCGGTGCAGTACATGGCCTCGTGGCATTGGCCCTGGGCGCAGGGCTTGTATGTTCACCAGCCCGATGGCAACGGGGTGCTGACCATGCCCGGCCTTGCGATCGCGGCCGCACTGGTAATCGTGTACTTCCTGATCAACTTCTGGGGCGTGAAGCTGTTCGCGCGCTCCAACACCGCGATCACGATGTTCAAGCTGGTAGTTCCGGCGATGACCGCGCTGGTGCTGATCGCCAGTGGCTTCCACAGCGAAAACTTCAGCGTCGGGATCAACGGCGGCGCGCACGTGATGGACTTCGCAGCAGTGCTCACCGCCGTCGCCACCGCCGGCATCGTGTTCAGCTACAACGGCTTCCAGAGTCCGGTGAACATGGCCGGCGAAGCCCGCGATCCCGGACGCAACCTGCCGCTGGCGATCCTCGGCGCGATCGGGCTGGCAACCGTCGTGTACGTCCTGCTGCAGGTCGCCTACCTCGGCGCGGTGCCGCCTGCGATGCTCGCGAAGGCAGGCTGGCACGGCATCGACTTCCGTTCGCCGTTCGCCGAACTGGCGTTGATCGTGAACCTGCAATGGCTCGCGATGCTGCTCTACGCCGACGCCTTCATCAGCCCGAGCGGCACCGGCATGACCTACACCGCGACGACCGCGCGCATGCTTTACGCGATGCAGAAGAACGGCACCATGCCTGCCGCATTCGGGCGCGTGCACCCGCGTTACGGCGTACCGCGCGCGAGCATGTGGTTCGATCTCGTGGTCGCCTTCGCCTTCATGTACTGCTACCGCGGATGGGGCTCGTTGGCCGCGGTGATTTCGGTCGCGACGATCATCTCCTACCTCACCGGCCCGGTGAGTGCGATGAGCCTGCGCCGCACCGCACCCGACCTGATGCGTCCCATGCGCCTGCCCGCGATGGGGCTGGTGTCATGCCTGGGCTTCGTGTTCGCCACCGAGCTCATGTACTGGGCGCGCTGGCCGCTGACCGGCGAAGTCATCCTGTTGATCGTGGTTGCCCTGCCGGTCTATTTCTACTACCAGGCCAGGGCCGGCTTCCGCGACTTCCAGCGCCAGCTTGCGGGCGCGACATGGCTGATCGCCTACCTGCCCTCGATAGCGCTGATCTCGTATCTCGGCAGCGCGAAGTTCGGTGGTCTCGGCTACCTGCCCTACGGCTGGGACCTGCTGGTGGTCGCGGTCGTCGCACTCGGCTTCTACATGTGGGGACTGCACTGTGGATGGCGCACGCCGGACATCGACGCATTGCATCGCGCCGAGGACGTGCTGCATGACGTGCCTGTCGAGAATTCCTAGCAGGTTGTTGAACAACAACCTGGTGGTGCGATCCATGGATGGATCGCTCGCGAATCGAACACGCAAGTGTTCGGTTCGACGGAGCCGAGTCCGGGTCGACCGGACTCGGCGAGTTCGACCAGGCCCGCAGGGCCTGGAACAGCGAAGCTGGCCCGAGGGCGAACGCCGAAGGCGTGAGTCAAAAGGGCAGCACAGCCCTTTTTCAACAACCGGCCAGGGAAGACCCAAAGCGCTACAGCAGGAATGCGCGCACCGCCGCCGCGTCGAATGGCCACTCCAGCTCGAGGTCGCGCTCGGTATCGCGCAACACCGGCACGCGTGCGCCATAACGCGCCTCGAGAGCCACGTCGCCATCGATCCATTCGCTTTCGAACTCCGGCAGGCGCGCCTGCGCGAGCACTTCCAGCGCCGCATCGCAGAGCGGGCAATCGTCGCGCTGGAACAGGACGAAACGCATGGCACGGGTACCGGTACAGGGATGGAGGCATAGAATAATGCTTGCGTCGCAGCCGGATCGCACCGATCCGGACTTGTTAACTTCGAGCGAACATCATGGCCGTCAGCACCTTCGACTTGTTCAAGATCGGCATCGGGCCGTCCTCCTCGCACACGGTCGGGCCGATGCGCGCGGCGGTGCGCTTCGTCACCCGCTGGCTGGACGAAGCCGGCAGGCTCGATCGCGCCGCACGCGTGCGCTGCGAGCTGTTCGGCTCGCTCGCCCTGACCGGTCGCGGACACGGTACCGACAAGGCCGTACTGATGGGGCTGGAAGGCGAATGGCCGGATCGCATCGATCCCGATGGAATCCCGGCCAAGCTCGAGCGCATCCGCAACGACAAGATCCTGCGCCTGCTCGACAGGCACGCGATCGCCTTCGACGAGAAGACTGATCTTGTCTTCAACAAACGCGAGAGCCTGCCCTTCCATCCGAACGGCATGCGCTTCAATGCCTACGATGCGGAAGGCACCGAGCTCGCCGCCCGCGACTACTACTCCGTCGGCGGCGGCTTCGTGGTCAACCAGGACGATGCCTCGCACGACCGCATCGTCGCCGATACGACCGTGCTGCCCTACCCGTTCAAGTCCGGCGAGGAACTGCTCGCGCGCTGCGCGGAGAACGACATCACCATCGCCGAGCTGATGTTCGCGAACGAGCGCGTCTGGCGCAGCGAAGACGAGATCCGCAGTGGCCTGCGCGCGATCTGGTCGGCGATGCAGGACTGCGTCGCGCGCGGCATACGCAACAGCGGGACCCTGCCCGGCGGGCTGCACGTGCAGCGCCGCGCGCCGGCGTTGCACGACGACCTGCTCGAACGCCCTGAAGCGGCGATGCGGGACCCGTTGACCGTACTGGACTGGGTGAACCTGTACGCGCTCGCAGTGAACGAGGAGAACGCCGCCGGCGGACGCGTCGTCACCGCACCGACGAATGGCGCAGCCGGCATCATTCCCGCGGTGCTGCATTACTACGACCGTTTCTGCCCGGGCGCGAACCAGAAGGGAGTGTTCGACTTCCTGCTGACCGCCGCCGCGATCGGCATCCTCTACAAGGAGAACGCATCGATCTCCGGCGCCGAGGTCGGCTGCCAGGGCGAGGTCGGCGTTGCCTGTTCGATGGCAGCCGGCGGACTGACCGCATCGCTCGGCGGCTCGCTGGGACAGGTCGAGAACGCGGCCGAGATCGGCATGGAACACAATCTCGGCCTGACCTGCGACCCGATCGGCGGCCTCGTGCAGATCCCGTGCATCGAACGCAATGCGATGGGCGCGGTCAAGGCGATCAACGCATCGCGCATGGCCTTGCGCGGCGACGGCAAGCACCGCGTGAGCCTGGACAAGGTCATCAAGACCATGCGTGAAACCGGGCGCGACATGCAGGACAAGTACAAGGAAACCAGCCGCGGCGGGTTGGCGGTCAACGTGATCGAATGCTAGGAAATTCCATGCAGAAGTTTGTCGTAATCGCGGCCTGCTTCGCGCTCGCCGCGTGTTCGCACGTCCCGGGGCTCACCAGGCAACCCGTCGTCGGCGTGGTCGAATACGACACCGGCATCACCCGCTTCTCCACCGTGACCGGCATCTACCACCAGGACATGTGCTCGAAGCAGAGCCCCGATGTGCAGGTCCATCTGAGCGATGGCGAGCTGCGCTCGATTCTCTCGATGGCCGACAAGACCGGTTTCTACAAGGTGAGCGACGATCTCACGACCACCTGGCCTGACCCCACCGCTCGGCCGCCGCATTGCACGACGTTCCGCCTGCGCATCGAATCGGGCGCACTGCACAACCAGGTGCGCTGGGATTGCGGACCCGACGGGTCGAACGCGCCGCCGGCCCAGGTCGCGCCAATGGTGGAGTCGATCCAGAA
>DATHOV010000316.1:0-6456 GCA_035484515.1 Lysobacteraceae bacterium | reverse complement strand
GTTCCATCCGCCGCGCCCAGTATTGGTAGGCAACGGAGCGACGCCAGAAGTCCAGCCATGGCGTGCCGCTGCCGGCGATGTCCTGCACGTCCTCCTGCTCGGCCTTGCGTTCCGCCGCCCACTTCCTGAAGTCCTTGTCCTTTGCGACGCGCGCGAGCGTTTCGGCGGCGTAGGCCTGCGCCTTCTTGCCCTTGCGCTCGACGAGCGCCGGGCCGAATTCGAGCAGGCACGCCTCCAGGGTTTCGGGTGCGTGCCCCGCGAGCCGGAGGTGGCGCACGATCCTGAACTCGCCCTCGCTCACCTCCGCGTCCAGTTCCGCGGCGAACTTCGCGCGGTAGTTCTTGTGGCTACGGTCGAAATACTGTTCGACGTATGGCGGCCAGATCTGCGAATGGACGTGCTTGCCGTTCCTGATCAACCGCTCGAATTCGCGCCGGGTGGCCGCTGCGGTCACCGGCTTGGCTTTCCCGTGCGCCTGCGGATTCTGGTTTCCCAGCGCCGCCTGCACCGCATGCCATTGCAACGCCTGCGCGCAGTGATGCAGGTTCAGGGCGGCCTTGAAAAATTGCACCGTCACCCCATCGGGCCGCACCGTGCGGCCGGCATCGCCGCGGCCATAGGCTTCCAGCGCCGGGATGAGTTCGCTGCTCCAATTGGCTGTCCCCACCGTGTAGGACTTCAGATAGTTCGCCACCTTGGGAAAGCGCGGCGCGACGCCGAGGCGGACGATGATCGGTGGAGCGGTGTTTGCAGGCTGGGTCATGAGGAGGGGTCGGAACGCTGGATGGTTGGGAACCAGCGGGCGATTGTGCCTGCTTCCATTGGCTTCCCGGAAGCATGGGTGACCGCGGAAAGGGGACGTTCCTGGATAAGGGGACGGAGGCAGTCATTCAGAATTGACTCCGTCCCCATGGCACCTTGGCGCCAGCCCGCAGCAGGCGCGCAGCAAGCGATTGCTGCACCTCCCCAATCACCTTAAGCTTCATCCATGAAACCGTCGCAAGCTCTGCAGGCGCATCGCGTGGAACTCCGGAAGCTCACGAGCCGGCATGGCGTGTCGTGTCCGCGCGTTTTCGGTTCGGTGCTGTACGGCGAAGACCGCGACGGCAGCGATCTCGATCTGCTGGTGGACCCCACGCCTTCCACCACGCTGCTCACGCTCGCCGCGATCCAGCTCGAAGCCGAGCGGCTGCTCGGCGTGCCCGTCGACGTGCACACTCCGAACGCACTGCCGCGCCGTGGTCGCGAGCGCATCCTGCGCGAAGCCGTCGCGGTATGAGCCCGGACGCACGGTTCGTTTCCGACTACCTCGAACACATCCTCGAAGCGATCGCACGTGCCAGCCGCTACACGGAACAGGCTGGAAGCCTCGAAGCGTTCGAGCGCGACGGGCTGCTGCAGGATGCCACCGTGCGCTGCATCGAGATCATCGGCGAGGCCGCCGGCAAGATCCAGAAGGCCGATCCCGCCTTCACGGCCGCACACCCGGAAATCCCGTGGGCGCAGATGAGCGCCATGCGCAACCGGGTGATCCACGGCTACTTCGAAGTGGACTATGCCATCGTATGGAGCACGGTTCGAAACGACCTCTCCACGTTGGCCGGGTCCGTGAAAGCTGCGAAGGACGCGCTCGACCATCAGTCAGAAGGGCGCGATCAGCAGGGCTAGGGAAAAAGTCCAGGATGGACTTGTTCAGACCATCCCCAAAAAGGCCAAAAAGGGGCCAGGGTAAATATCCGCTTCAATCGAATATTCCCTCTGGCCCTTTTGGGCATCTCGCGGCCTCGCCAGCGTGCTTGTGGCGGCAACGCCGCCGAGGCCGCGTAGGCAACCTCGCATACAGCCGCTTCGACCAGCCGCAAGGGAAGACGCTGCCGCGCCTTGCAGTACGACCCCGTGTTCAAGCTCGACTCCGCAAGTCGCAGGGCTGCGCGCTGGCACAGATGGCGGCCGACCACGTCCTGACAGGCCCCATCAGTGCTCATCACCTGCTCTACAAACAGCCCCAAAGTGACCACGGGCGGGTACAGGCGCGTGCGATGGACTCCGGCTTCGCGGACCACCAGATCATCAAGCTGTTCCTCCGACAAGACGTGCAGCAACTTGTCGCGTGCGCCTGATCGCAACAGCGCTCGCTCGTGCTCCACAGCTGCGCGCAGGCGTTTTTTTGGTAGTCTGCATCAGGGCTGATCCTCCGACCGTATTCAACGTGGCTTCGACACCCGAAGAATAGCGGCCCGCGTGGCTCTCAGCCCACTTTCACGCCCCCGATTCGACTGCGCTTCCTTGCTTAAGGAAGTGCCATTGCGTTCTGACACCGTTTTTAGCATTGTTTCGAACTTCATCTGTCCGGATCAACAGCTCATCAGGCGACGCGAGAATCCATCGATACCCCCGCCTTCGCCAACGCCTCATGCCGTGTGACAAACAGATTGTCCGCGCCGATCGCGGCGGTGACGTTGTGCCGATCCATGTCGTCGCGCAACGAGGAGTTGACGCGCGCGAAGACGATCTGAACGTGGTCACGGGCCAGGTTCTCGATCAGGCTCAACAGGACGCGCGCTGCGGTGTAGTCGATGTCGTCGATCGCGTCGGCTTCGATGATCAGCCAGTGGACGGGGTCGGGGGCGCCGCCGACCAGGGAACGCACTTCGTCGGCGAAGCGGGCCGCGTTGGCGTAGAAAAGATTGGCGCCAAAGCGATAGAGAATCAGACCGGGCTCGCTCTGGTGTCCGGCGGTCGCCGGTGCATAGGTCCAACCGTGGCGTGGATCGTAGTGCAGCACAGCGGTGTGCGGTCGGTAACTTTGGCGCACGTGGCGTAGCAGCGAAAGCACGATGGCCAGCAGCACGCCTTGTTCTACGCCAACGAAGGCGACCGCCGCTGCCGTGATGAGGGCGAGCTTGAACTCGCCGGGGCTCTCGGTCCGCATCGCGCGCAGGGTCGCCACATCGATCATGCCGATTGCGATCGCGAATACGACCGCCGCCAGCACGCAGCCAGGCAGGTATTGAAGGGGGCTGGTGAGGATCAACAGGACGAGAAATACGCAGCCGGCGAACACGATCTGCGCGAGCTGACTGCGCGCACCGGTGCGATCGGCCATCGCGGTCTGGGTCGGACTGCCATTGACGACGAACGCGCTGCTGACCGCCGCAGCCGCGTTGGCGGCGGCCAGCCCCAACAGATTGGCGTCTTCATCCGTTCGCTCCTGATAGCGCAGGGCGAAGACGCGTGCGGTGGCCGCGCTCTGGGCCATGATGACGACGAAGCAGGACGCGGCGACCGGTAGAAGTTGCAGAACTTCGTCCCAGCTTGCATGCGGCAGATCGAACACAGGCAGCCCGCCCTGCACGCGACCGATCATGGTCACTCCCAGCGTGGTAAAGCCGAAAAAACGACTGGCCGCCATGCTGCCCACGACGAGCAGAAGCGCGACGGGAAGCCGGGGCGCAAATCGCTGACCAGCGACGATCGCCGCGACGACGAAAGACGACATGGCCAACGTGGGCGCGTTCAACTGCGGCAGTGCGTGCGCGACCTGCCATAGCTGCAAAACTGCGTTGCTGGCAGGAACGGCGATGCCCAGCATGTCGTCCAGCATCGTGATGGCCACCTGGATGCCAACGCCGGTCAGGAATCCCACCAGCACGGTGCGCGACAGAAAATCGGCGAGAAATCCCAGCCTCAATATCCGCGCCAATAGCAGCATGCCCGCCGTGAACAGCGCGGTCATGGCGGCGAGCGCTGCATAGTGGGCGCTGCCGGGCTGGGCCATATGACGCAGCGCCCCCGCGAGGATCGCCGCAGTGCCGGAGTCGGCGGCCACGACGAGATGGCGCGAAGAGCCGAACATGGCAAAGGCGATGGGGGCCAGAACAGCTGTGTAGAGGCCGGTAGCCAGAGGCATGCCGGCGATGCGTGCGTAACCCAGCAGCTGGGGAATGTTCAAGGATGCAAGCGTGACGCCAGCGAGAACATCGCGCATCGCACCCTTGCGCCCTTCAACCGGTCTGGCTCCCCCAAACAATTTGGGCCGCACGAGTTTCATGAGCTCCTGGTTCACCGAAGGGTGTCCGAATCCGCCGACGAGAAAAAAAGCGCAACGCATCATCACTATAGCGTCCGATGCCATCTCGAGATGGATGAGCCATACGCTCCGGATGTCCGACTGTCATCGCGCTAAAGCGCCCACGCCGCGCCGATGTACAGCGCGCCGGCGCGCAGTACGTTGCGGCGCTTGAGTTCGGCCAGGAAGCTGCGGGGCTTACTGGCAGACATACTCACCCGGCGCCTTGCGCTGACAGCCATCCGGCGGCCCGTAGCGATCCCAGAGTGCGGCCAATCCGATCTTGCGAGCGAACCCGGGGAAGTCGGCGGAATGCAGCAGGTCGCGGTAGCTCGGTCCCCAGAAAAACATGAACAGGCCGGCGTCGTCGGTCGTGGGGCCTTGGGCGATGACCTGCAAGGCACGTTCCGGCGTCGCCAGGTGCACCAGGCCCTGTACTGCCCACAGCGGCGTCCTGTCCGGCTTCGCCGAAAGGCATTCGTCCACCACCGCCAGCGCTTTGGCACGCGCTGCCGCGTCGCCGCCCATCGTGCCTTGCAGAAAGATCGGCATGGACACGGCAGGGTTTTTCAGGCAGCCGGTCTTGTCGTTGCCGTTCAACATGTTGGGCAGCATCAGTGCGCGGGACTTCGGATAGTCCCCGCGTGCCCTGGCTACTTCCGCGAAACCGACGTCCGCATAGGACAGCCCGGCTTCGGCAGCACGTTTCCACACGTGCTCGGCCGTGTCCACGTCGCCCGCCAGCAGGTACTGAACCGCCCGCCAGTGCAGCGCATTGGCCAGGAACGGATCGATCGCCAGGGTGCGATCGAGTCGTTCGGTGCCTTCCCGCGTGTAGCCGGTATTGATCAGGATCTGCGCATCGTAGAAATTCACCGAAGCATCGTCCGGTGCGAGCTGCAGGGCGCGATCGATCGCAGCACGCGCGGCCAGGTAGTCGCGTTGTCTGCGTGCGATGAGGCTGAGCGCGTACTGGGTATCGGCGAGCTTTGGATCGAGCGCGAGGGCGAGCTTCGCATGCCGTTCGGCCTCGCTCATGGAGGCGCCGTACTGGGCCCATCCGAGCGTATGGATCATGGCCAGCCGCGTGTGCGCCTGCGCGAAGTGCGGGTCGAGTGCGATCGCCTGTTCGAGCCAGCCGATGGCGTCGCCCATGCGCTTGTAGTCGCGATGGTTGAAAGCGTCGGTGGCCTGCAGGTACAGGCTGTAGGCCTCGGTGTTCGCCGTGCCGACCTGCACCAGGTGGGCCTTCTGGTCGATCGTGAGGACGACCTTCAGCTGGTCGGTGATCGCGTGCGCAATGTTGTCCTGCAGCGCGAACACATCGCTCAGGTCGCCATCGTAGTCGTGCGACCACAGGTGGGTGTCGTCGGAGACCTGGATCAGCTGTGCGGTGATGCGCACCTGGTTGCCCTGCTTGCGCACCGAGCCTTCGAGGATGTTGGCGACGCCCAGCGCCTTGCCGATCGTGCGCAGGTCGTCGTTGCGTCCCTTGAAATGGAAGGACGAGGTGCGGCCGGCGACCTTCAGGCCCTTCACCTGCGCCAGCGCATTGAGAATCTCCTCGGACATGCCGTCGGAGAAATAGCCCTGGTCGTGTCCGGGACTGAGGTCGGTGAAAGCGAGCACTGCGATCGACTTGTCGGAGACGCCCGTCGCCGTTTCCGTGCCGGAATTCCGATGTGGCACGAACGTGTTGGCCAGAAGCAGGACGACGGCGATGGCAAGCACTGCGATGATCCAGCGGTCCATCGTCTTGCCGGTCTGGCGGGTCACCGATTCCGCCGGTTCCACCTCGCTCTCGCGGACGATCCCCTGCGGCGTCCACTCGTAGAACCACGAGAACAGCATCGCGAACGGGAAGCCGATCATCGCCGCGATCACGAACCAGCGCACCACCCAGTTCGGGAAGTCGAACACCGGCAGCAGCTGCGCGACGCCCTGCGAAAGCGCCCACGCCGCGCCGACGTACAGCGCGCCGGCGCGCAGCACATTGCGGCGTTTCAATTCGGCGAAGAACGCCATGCAGCAGCCCCTCTGCCGCGAGTCATGGACGCGGCCTGCCCGATGTGGAGCATGCCAGAAAGGCCGGGCCACGCTGCCTTGCCCGGCGCCAGATCGGGGTGACGGGTCTTCCGGCATGCATGTGCGAGGTATTCGATACCCGGCGCTTGACCAGCCATTCGGCTGTTGAGAGCCAGCAGCGAAGCTGGGCAAGCTGCCGTGCGCGAAAGGCAGAAACGGGCCTATTCCGTTGAAAAACTCGGTGTTCGCGCGATGAGCGCCTTGCCGATTTCGCGATCGTCGTTCGATCCACAAGAGAAATTCAGGGCGTGGGGGTCCATTCCCGCTATGCGGGTAGGCCTTTCATCTCGTTTTGCACTACT
>DATHOV010000315.1:0-3058 GCA_035484515.1 Lysobacteraceae bacterium | reverse complement strand
GATTCCGGTGATAATGCGGGCCGCATGAGCAATACCATCCACGACCTCGACCCCCGCGCCCGCGGCCTGCTGCGCAGCCTGATCGCGCAGTACATCCGCGATGGCGAGCCGGTCGGATCGCGCACTCTGGCCAAGCGTTCGGGGCTGGACGTGAGTCCGGCGACGATCCGCAACATCATGGCCGACCTGGAAGATATCGGCCTGGTCGCCGCGCCGCACACCTCGGCCGGGCGCATCCCGACCGCACAGGGCTACCGCGTCTTCGTCGATTCGCTGCTGCAGATGCAGCCGCTGGGCGAGGCGGACATGACCCGGCTGCGTGCGGACGTCAGCGCCGGCACCGGTACCCAGGCGCTGCTGACCAACGCATCCCAACTGCTCTCGGCGATGAGCCATTTCGTCGGCGTGGTGACCGTGCCTCGCCGCGAGCAGTTCGCCTTCAGGCACATCGACTTCGTGCCGCTGGACGTGCAGCGCGTGCTGGTGATCCTGGTGTTCACAGACAACGAGGTGCAGAACCGCATCATCACCACCCGGCGCGCGTACACGCCTTCGGAGCTCGAACAGACAGCCAACTACCTCAATGCGCACTTCGCCGGGCGCCCGCTGCGCGACATTCATGCCACCCTGATGCGCGAGCTGCGCGACACCCGCTCGGCGATGGAGCGCGTGCTGGGTGCGGCGATGGAAATGGCCGAACACGCGCTCGATCCGGGCGACGAGGACATGCTGCTTGCAGGGCAGACCCGGCTCATGGGCGTGCAGGACCTGTCCGACGTGGACCGCCTGCGCGAACTTTTCGAGACCTTCTCGCGCAAACGCGAGATCCTGCAACTGCTCGAGCGCTGCATCCACGCGCAGGGCGTGCGCATCTTCATCGGCGAGGAAACCGGCCTGGCCTCGCTCGACGCCTGCACCGTGATCACCGCGCCGTATGCGGCCGATGGCAAGGTGCTCGGCGTGCTCGGCGTGATCGGCCCGACCCGCATGGCTTACGAGCGGGTGATCCCGATGGTGCAGGCCACCGCCGACCTGCTGGGGGCGGCCTTGAATCCGGGTGTCCAGTCCCCATAAGCCTCGTCGTGGGCCCCAACAGCTTCGACCCAAGGTTTATCCATTCCATGAATCCCCTGTGGCGGCGGTTCGCGTCGTCGCGGACCAGCAAGGTACCGAACATGCAGACCACCGAATCGCATCCGGATGCGGAAGCGTCCGATCTCAATCCAGAACTTGAAGCCGCCCTGGTAGAGCGCGACACCGCTTTGGCCGAACTGGCCCGGCTGCGCGAGGAATTCCTGCGCGAGCACGCCGAACTCGAGAACACCCGCAAGCGCCAGGCGCGCGAAGTCGAGATGAGCCGCAAGTTCGCCAACGAGCGTCTGCTCGGCAGCCTGCTGCCGGTGTTCGACAGCCTCGAAGCCGGCATCGCCGCAGCGCATGGCGAATCCGCGCAGGTGCGCGAAGGGCTGGAGCTGACCCTGCGCCAGCTCACCAAGGTGGCGACGGACAACGGCCTGACGGTCGTCGACCCGCAAGGCCACCCCTTCAATCCGGAACACCACCAGGCCATCGCGGTGCAGCCGGCCAGTGCCGGGCACCAACCGGGCACCGTGACCCAGGTCCACCAGAAAGGCTACCTGCTCAATGAGCGCCTGCTGCGTCCGGCGCTGGTGATCGTGGCCAAGGGCGTGCACGACTGATTCCTGTTCTTGCCCGTCATTGACGAGCAGGAACAGAGGCCAGAACAAGGCTGGCGCTTGAAAGCAGCGCACCAACCCCCACTACAGATTCATTACCGGCCGCACGTTCGGCTGGGCTGATCAAACAATCAAATTACGAACATCGGGAGACATCACATGGGCAAGATCATCGGCATCGACCTCGGCACCACCAACAGTTGCGTCGCGGTCATGGAGGGCGGCAAGCCCAAGGTCATCGAGAACGCCGAGGGCGATCGCACCACGCCTTCGATCGTCGCGTTCAGCAAGGACGGTGAGGTGCTCGTCGGCGCGTCCGCCAAGCGCCAGGCCGTCACCAACCCGAAGAACACCTTCTACGCGGTCAAGCGCCTGATCGGCCGCAAGTTCACCGACGCCGAGGTCAAGAAGGATCTCGACCTCGTTCCGTATTCGATCCTCGCGCACAGCAACGGCGACGCTTGGGTTTCGACCAGCGACGGCAAGAAGATGGCGCCGCAGGAAATCTCCGCGCGCGTGCTCGAGAAGATGAAGAAGACCGCCGAGGCCTATCTGGGCGAGACCGTCACCGAGGCGGTCATCACCGTGCCGGCGTACTTCAACGACTCCCAGCGCCAGGCGACCAAGGACGCCGGCCGCATCGCGGGCCTGGACGTCAAGCGCATCATCAACGAGCCGACCGCAGCCGCGCTCGCCTACGGCATGGACAAGGCCGGCGGCGACCGCAAGATCGCCGTGTACGACCTCGGCGGCGGCACCTTCGACGTGTCGATCATCGAGATCGCCAACGTCGACGGCGAGAAGCAGTTCGAAGTGCTCTCCACGAACGGAGATACCTTTCTCGGCGGCGAGGACTTCGACAAGCGCGTCATCGACTTCCTCGTCGAGGAGTTCCAGAAGGAGCAGGGCATTGACCTGCGCAAGGATCCGCTCGCCCTGCAGCGCCTGAAGGACGCCGCCGAGCGCGCCAAGATCGAGCTGTCGTCCGCGCATCAGACCGACGTCAACCTGCCTTACGTGACCGCCGATGCGAGCGGTCCGAAGCATCTGAACATCAAGCTCACCCGCGCCAAACTCGAGGCCCTGGTCGATGAACTGATCAAGCGCACGATCGAGCCGTGCAAGATCGCCATGAAGGATGCCGGCATTTCCAACAAGGACATCGGTGAGGTCATCCTCGTCGGTGGCCAGACCCGCATGCCGAAAGTGCAGTCGGCGGTTGCCGAGTTCTTCGGCAAGGAACCGCGCAAGGACGTCAACCCGGATGAGGCCGTCGCGATCGGTGCGGCGATCCAGGGCGGCGTGCTCGCCGGCACCGTCAAGGACGTGCTGTTGCTCGACGTGACCCCGCTGTCGCTGGG
>DATHOV010000314.1:0-4512 GCA_035484515.1 Lysobacteraceae bacterium | reverse complement strand
GCTCGGCTGCGTGGTGCGCGGCGACACGCGTCACTACGAACACGTCGCTGACGAATGCGCGCGCGGGCTGATGCGTGTCGCCATCGACAGCGGTGTGCCGGTCGCCAACGGCGTGCTCGCGGTCGAGCGCCACGAGGACGCGATCGCGCGCGCGGGCGGCAGCCATGGGAACAAGGGCGAGGAAGCCGCGCACGCTGCGATCGAGATGAGCAACCTGTTCGGGAAGCTTTCGTGAGCCGTGCGCGTCCCGACGGCATCGATCCTGCCGCGCGTTCGCGCGCACGTCGTCGCGCACTGCAGGCCTTGTACGCCTGGCAGGTATCGCATTCGCCGATCGCGCGCGTGATCGAGGAGTTTCAGCACGAGCAGGACATGGAAATCGCCGACCTGGCCTACTTCGAGGACCTGGTGCGCGGCGTCGGGAAGCATGTCGACGACCTCGACGTGAAGCTCGGTGCCTTCCTCGACCGCGGCATAGACGTGGTCGACCCGATCGAGCGCGCGATCCTGCGCATCGCCGCTTACGAACTGCTGCATCGCCCGGACGTGCCGTACCGCGTGATCATCAACGAGGCGATCGAATCAGCCAAGCGCTTCGGTTCCGACCAGGGACACACCTACGTCAACGGCGTGCTCGACAAGGCTGCGTCCTCCTGGCGGGCGACGGAAGCGGGCGCGTCGCGCACGCGCTGATCCGTGGCCGGGGCGGAATCCGAATTCGATCTGATCGCGCGCATCCGCGCCCGCGCCGGCATGCGCGATGACGTGTCGCTAGGCATTGGCGACGATGCGGCGATCCTGCGCGTTCCGGCCGGCCACGATCTCATCGTCGGCACCGACACGCTCAACATCGGCGTGCATTTCCCCGCTGAAACCGCACCGTCCGATATCGGCTGGAAGGCGCTCGCGGTGAACCTGTCCGACCTCGCCGCGATGGGTGCGAAGCCGGCGTGGTGCACGCTCAATCTCACGCTGCCGAGCGCCGACAGCAACTGGCTGGATGCATTCCTCGACGGATTCCTTGGGCTCGCCAAGCGGCACGATGTCTCGCTGGTCGGCGGCGATACCACGCGCGGACCACTTTCGGTCACGGTCACGGCGCACGGATTCGTTCCATGCGACGCGGCCTTGCGTCGGAGCGGTGCGCAAGCAGGCGACGATATATGGGTCAGCGGTACGCTGGGCGATGCCGCGGCCGCGCTCCGGCAATGGCGCGACGGTTCGATGGTCGATGCGTCCTTGCGCGAGCGTCTGGGCCGGCCGCTGCCGCGTGTCGGATTGGGCCTTGCCTTGCGCGGTGTCGCGAACGCCTGCATCGACGTATCCGACGGGCTGCTGGCAGACATCGGCCACATTCTCGACGCAAGCCGGGTTGGCGCCGAGCTCGAACTCGCTTCATTGCCGACATCGCCGGAACTTGCGAGTGCCTTCGATGCAGCGACGCGCATCCGCTTGCAGCTCAGTGGCGGCGACGACTACGAATTGTGCTTTACCGTGCCGCCTGCGCATGCGCGAGCCGTACTGGGGGCTGCGAGGCGATCGCGTGTCGCGGCGACGCGTATCGGTCGGATCGAGGCAAACCCCGGGTTGCGCATGCGTGATGGCAATGGCGCGATCGACGATGCGCCACGCATCGGCTATCGCCATTTCGATGAAACGCATGACGGCCGGGCTTCCCCATGAATGTGCCGTCCATGCCATCGCTTTCGCCGAAGGCTTTGCTGCTTCATCCCTTCGGCTGGATCGCCAGCGGCTTCGGCAGCGGCTTCTCGCCGCGCGCGCCAGGCACCGTCGGCACGATCGTCGCGCTGCTGCCGTGGTGGTGGCTGCGCATGTTGCCTTTGTCGTACTACGTCGCGGTCATCGTCGTCGCGTTCGTCGTCGGCGCGTGGGCGTCGAGCTGGGTCGTGCGACGCAGCGGTGTGCAGGACCCGCAGGTCGTGGTCTGGGACGAATTCGTCGGCGTGTGGATCGCCCTGGTCGCTGCGCCGGCCGGATGGATCTGGATGCTCGGGGGATTCGCGCTGTTCCGCCTGTTCGACATCTGGAAGCCGTGGCCTGTGAGCTGGGCCGATGATGAAGTCGGCGGTGGTCTGGGCGTGATGCTCGACGATGTGTTCGCCGGGTTCTATGCGCTGATCGCGCTGCAGTCAGCGGCGTTTTTCCTTCTGCGCTGATCCGTCGACCAGCGCCTTCGCAACCTGCCTGCGCAACAGCGGCACGATCGTCTCGTCGAACCACGGATTGCGCCGCAGCCACATCTGGTTGCGCGGGCTCGGGTGCGGCAGCGGCACATAGCGCGGCAGGTAGTCCTTCGCGGCACGCACGGTGTCGGTGAGGGTTTCGCGCCGCGCATCGCCGAGGAACGCGGCTTGCGCGTAGCTGCCGATCAACAGGACCAGGCGTACGTCGGGCAACAGCGGAAGGATCTTCGGATGCCAGGTCGGGGCGCATTCGGGACGCGGCGGCAGGTCGCCGCCCTTGCCGCGGCCCGGATAGCAGAATCCCATCGGCACGATCGCCACGACCATCTCGTCGTAGAAGGTCTCGCGATCCATGCCCAGCCAGTCGCGAAGGCGATTGCCGCTGGCATCGTTCCACGGGATGCCGGTCGCGTGCACTTTCGTTCCCGGCGCCTGGCCGACGATCAGCAACCGTGCGGTTGCGCCCGCGCGCAGGATCGGATTGGCGCCAAGCGGAAGATGCGACTCGCAGAGCCTGCAGGCGCGGACACGCTTGAGCAACGTCTCGAGTTTCACGGCAGCAGCTTGCCGGGGTTGAGCAATCCGTCGGGATCGAACTGCGCCTTGATCGCGCGCATCAATGCGAGCGTCGCCGGCGGCAGGGCGCGACTCATCCAGTCGCGCTTGGCGATGCCGATGCCGTGTTCGCCGGAAAGCTGGCCGTCGAGTGCGAGCACGGACTCGAACAGCGCATCCATGCCGCGCAGGGCGCGCACGGTCTGATCGGCGTCGTCCGGGTCGTAGAGGATGTTGACGTGCAGGTTGCCGTTGCCGGCATGGCCGAAGCTCAGCACAGGCAGGGCGATGTCCTTTGCGATCTCGCCCACGCGCGCGACCAGGCGCGGGATCGCCGACACCGGCACGACCACGTCCTCATTGATCTTTCCCGGCGCCAGCGTGCGCAGAGCGGGCGAGAGCGCCTTGCGCGCGCTCCACAGCGCTTCGCGCGCGGCCTCATCCGGAGCGACATCAAGCGCGACCAGTCCATCGCCGCGCGCAGCTGCGGACAGAGCCTCGACAGCTTGATCGAGGGTCGCCGTGGCCCCGTCGGCTTCGATCATCAGCAGCGCGCCGGCGTCGGGAATGTCCGCACCTCCGACCTCACGCGCGAGCCGCACGCAGCGTGCATCCATGAACTCCAGCATCGACGGCGCGACCGGCTGCGCCATCAGGCGAGCGACTGCCGCCGCGGCCGCATCCACGTCGCGATACAGGGCGCGCAGACTGCGTCGCGCCTCGGGTTTCGGCACGAGCTTCAGGGTCGCTTCGACGATCAACCCGAGCGTGCCTTCGGAGCCGACCAGGAAGCGGGTGAGGTCGTAACCGCTCGCGCCCTTCGTCGTCGGCGCGCCGCAGCGGATCAGTTCGCCGCGGCCATCGACGAAGGCCAGCGCGAGGACGTTGTCGCGGGTGGCGCCGTACTTCACCGCGCGCGGTCCGCCGGCGTTGCAGGCAAGGTTGCCGCCGACAGTGCAGTAGGGCGCGCTGGTCGGATCGGGTGGCCAGAAGAATCCCTGCGTGCCGGCCGCGTCCTGCAGCGCGCCGTTGAGCACGCCCGGCTCGACCACGGCGACGCGATCGGCAGGACGGATCGCAAGGATGCGGTCCATCCTCTCGAAGCTCACGACCACGCCGCCATCGACCGGCACCGATGCTCCGGTGGTGTTGGTGCCGCGCCCGCGCGCGACGATCGGCAGCTTGCCCTCGCGGCAGACGGGCACCAGCGCCTGCACCTGCGCGATCGTCGTCGGCAGCGCGACCGCCTGCGGCATCGCGTGCCGGCGCGAATTGTCGTAGCCGTAGGCCAGGCATTCGGACGGATCGGTCAGCAGGCCATCGCTGCCGAGCGCATCGCGCAGCGCGTCGATGGCGGTTGTCGAAAGGGTCGTCACAGCAGGATGTTATCGCGCCCGGAGCTGCAGGCTGCATCGAGCTCACCTATGCCAATGCGTTCAACCGGCATCGAATGCATTGCGGATCCAGTCTACTCGTGGTGCATTGGCAAGCCCTTCGACAGCGACCACATCGAAGCGGCATGCGCGTCGTGCAAGATCGGCGTGCTCGGCAAGGAAGCATTGCGCGGCCAGTACCAGCTTGCGTTGCTTGTGCGCATCGACCGAAAGGGCACTTCCGCCGAATCCCGCGCTGCGCCGATAGCGCACCTCGACGAACACGACGACTTCGCCATCGCGCATCACCAGGTCGATTTCGCCGACGCGGTAGCGCTGGTTCGCTGCGATCAGGCGCAGGCCGGCAGCTTCGAGGTGGA
>DATHOV010000313.1:0-4011 GCA_035484515.1 Lysobacteraceae bacterium | reverse complement strand
GGCGGGACTGGAGGAGCGCATCGCGAACACCGATACCGGTGCCATCACTTCGATCCAGGCGGTGTACGTGCCGGCGGACGATTTCACCGATCCTGCTGCGGTGCATGTGTTCTCGCATCTTTCCGCATCGATCGTGTTGTCGCGCAAGCGCGCCGCCGAAGGACTGTTTCCCGCTATCGACCCGCTCCAGTCCAGCTCGCGGATGGCCACGTCCAGCATCGTCGGCGAGCGGCATTACGCTCTGGCCCAGCAGATCCGGCGCACGCTCGCCCAATACGCGGAGCTCAAGGACATCATCGCGATGCTGGGGCTCGAGCAACTGTCTCCGGAAGACCGCACCATTGTCGCGCGCGCGCGCCGGCTGGAACGCTTCCTGGCCCAGCCGTTCTTCACGACCGGGCAGTTCACCGGCCACAAGGGAAAACTCGTCAGCCTCAAGGACGCGCTGGATGGCTGCGAACGAATCCTGCGCGATGAATTCAAGGACTACCCGGAGAGCGCGCTCTACATGATCGGAGCGATAGGTGAGGCGAAGAAGGCGGCAACGCCAGGCCAAACCGGATCCGTGGACTCGGCAAAGGCCGACTCGAAAGCAGAAGACAGCAGCGACGAGAGGCCGTCGGGCGATGGCCCAGCAGGGCTCTCGCCGCCATCCGTCAGGAAACCTCAACCGCAGCCCGAACCGGTCATGGAAGCCCATGAATCTTGAAGTCCTCCTGCCGTTCCAGATCTTCGCCTCCAGGACCGACGTGTCGCGCATCGTGGCCGAGACCGGTGACGGATCGTTTGGCCTGTTGCCGCAGCGTCTGGATTGCGTGGCTGCTCTCGTGCCCGGGATCCTGATCTACGAAACCCAGGCCGACGGAGAAATTTTCGTCGCCGTCGACGAAGGCGTCCTGGTCAAGACCGGCGCAGATGTGCTGGTCTCCGTGCGCCGCGCGCTGGCAGGTAAGGATCTGGGCCAGTTGCGCGATGCGGTCGAGAAGGAATTCCTGAATCCGGACGAGCACGAGCAGAACGTGCGCGCGGTCATGGCGAAGTTGGAAACCGGATTCCTGCGCCGCCTCGCGGTGTTCGAGCGTGAATGACGAGCCGACCAGCAAGTCTTCGAAAGACGAACCGACCTTCGCGGCGCAGGTCGGCGTGAAGGCCGCGCGCAAGCTCAAGGCACGACGCAATCCCGTGCCGGGCGTCTGGTTCGGTCTGGGCATGATGGGTCTGGTCGGGTGGTCGGTGGTGGTTCCCACCTTGTTCGGCGCGGCGCTCGGCCTGTGGCTGGACAAGCAACACCCCGGAACCCATTCCTGGACGCTGGCATTGCTGGTGGCCGGTCTGGTGGTCGGCTGCGCCAACGCGTGGCACTGGGTTGCCAGGGAAGATCAGGCGATGCACGACGAACCGGACGGCCGCGATGAATGAGACGCTGGCTCTGTCGTGCACGTCCGGCGCCGGCTTCGTTCTCGGCGCGGTGTTCTTCGGCGGTCTCTGGTGGACGGTGCGCAAGGCTCTCTCGTCGCGACACGTGGCGCTCTGGCTGATCGGCGGCGGGGTGCTGCGGATGGGCATCGCGCTGGCCGGATTTTTCCTTGTCGCAGACGGGCACTGGGAACGGCTGCTGACCTGCCTGCTGGGATTCCTCGCTGCACGCGTTGCGGTGACGTGGCTGACGCGGGTATCGCGAGCGCGCACCGTGGTCGCGGAAGTGGAGACCGTCCGTGCACCTTAGCCCCGACGAATGGGTCTTCTGGCACTACGGCTTTCTCAAGCTCAACGCCACGGTCGTGTTCACATGGGGACTGATGCTGTTTCTGATCGTCGGATCGCGACTCATCACGCGAAATCTTTCCAGCGGCCTGCAGCGCTCCCGCTGGCAGAACCTGCTCGAGATCGTCGTCACCGGCATCGAAACGCAGATCGGGGAAGTCGGCCTGCGTGAACCTACGAAATATCTCCCTTTCCTCGGCACGCTGTTCCTGTTCGTGTCGTTGGCCAGCCTGTGCACCATCATCCCAGGCTACGAACCGCCGACCGCCTCGTTGTCGACCACGGTCGCGCTCGCGCTGTGCGTGTTCGTGGCCGTGCCGCTGTTCGGCATCGCGGACCAGGGCATGGGCGGCTATCTGAGGTCCTACATCGAACCGACGGTGATCATGCTGCCGTTCAACATCATCAGCGAGGTCTCGCGCACGCTGGCGCTGGCCGTGCGCCTGTTCGGCAACATGATGAGCGGCTCGATGATCATCGGCATCCTGCTCACCATCACGCCCTTCCTCTTTCCGATCGTCATGACCCTGCTGGGGTTGCTCACCGGCATGGTACAGGCCTACATCTTCACCATCCTGGCCGCGGTCTACATTGCGGCCGCCACGCGCACGCGCAAGCCCGCAGCGGCGCCCCTGGTTGCAGGCAACAGCAGGACAAAGGACACACCATGGACAGCATGACCATCATCGCGGTCGCATCGATCGTTGTCGCTGGCATCACCACCGGCTTCGGCACGATGGGTCCCGCGCTCGCGGAGGGCAGGGCGGTCGCGACCGCGCTGACCTCGCTGGCACAGCAGCCGGACGCTTCGGCAACCATCACCAGGACCCTGTTCGTCGGCCTGGCGATGATCGAGTCCACGGCGATCTATTGCTTCGTGGTCTCGATGATCCTGATCTTCGCCAATCCGTTCTGGAATCACGCCATCTCCCAGGCGACGGGGAAGTAGTCCATGCTCATCGATTGGTTCACCGTCAGTGCGCAGGCGCTCAACTTCCTCGTCCTGGTGTGGTTGATGAAGCGCTTTCTGTACCAGCCCATCCTCGACGCCATCGACGCGCGGGAGAAGCGTATCGCCGCCGAACTGGCCGATGCCGACGCGAAAAAGGTCGAAGCCCTGACGGAGCGCGAAACGTTCAAGCAAAAGAACGAAGCGTTCGACCAGCAGCGTGCCGATCTTCTCGCCAGGGCGACGGATGAAGCGAAAGCCGAGCGCCAGCGGCTCCTCGATGAAGCGCGCACCGCTGCCGATGCCTTGACCGCCAGGCGAAGGGAGTCGCTGGACAACGACGCCCGCAACCTGAATCAGGCCATCGCACAGCGGGCAGGGCAGGAGGTCTATGCGATTGCGCGCAAGGCGCTGGCGGATCTGGCCACGACCAGCCTGGACGAGCGCATGGGCGAGGTGCTCATTCGTCGCCTGCATGACATGCAAGACCCGGCGAAGGCGGGCCTCGCCGCGGCTCTCAAGACGACGACCGAGCCGGCCACCGTGCGCAGCGCATTCGATCTGGCCGATGAGCAACGTGCGGCGATACAGGCCGCGCTCGACGAACTGTGCGCCAGCGACGTCCGGGTTCGATTCGAAACCGCACCGGAGTTGATCGGCGGAATCGAACTGTCCTCGAATGGACAGAAAGTCGCATGGAGCATCGCGGACTACCTCGCATCGCTGGAAAAGGGCGTCGGCGATCTGTTGAAGCAGCAGACTGCATCGGAGCCCCATTCCAAGACCGGATCGGACCCGCCGACAGTTCTGAAATCCCGATGAGCCCGCGACCCGACAGCTTGCAGGGTGTACTTGACCGCGCATTCGCCGGGATGGAAGAAGTCCGGGAAACCTTTACTGCACAGTTGAAAACGCGCGAAGTCGGAACGATCACCCGCGTTTCCACCGGCATCGCCAGCGTCTCCGGGCTTCCGGGCGTCGGCTTCGAGGAACTGCTCGAGTTTCCGGGTGGCGTCTTCGGCATCGCATTCAACGTCGACGAGGATGAGATCGGCGTCGTGCTGCTCGGCGACTATGCGGATCTGCATGCGGGCGATGAAGTCTGGCGCACGGGCCGGGTCATGGACGTGGGCGTGGGCGATGGATTGCTGGGACGCGTGATCGATCCACTCGGTCGACCGCTCGATGGCGGCGGTCCAGTGGCTTCGAGCACGCGTCTGCCGATCGAGCGTCCTGCCGCAGCGATCATGGATCGCGCGCCCGTCACCGTGCCGCTGCAGACCGGGCTCATCGTCGTC
>DATHOV010000312.1:0-3482 GCA_035484515.1 Lysobacteraceae bacterium | reverse complement strand
GAGAGGATGACCTTGCGCCTGCCGTAGGCGTCCGACAGCGCTCCGTGGAACAGCGACGTGCTCGCGTACGCGATCAGGTAGACGCTGATCGTCTGCTGCATCGCCAGCTGGCCGACGCCGAGGTCCTTCTCCATCGCCGCGAACGCGGGGAAGAAGGTGTCGATCGAGAACGGGCCGAACATGGCCAGGCCGCCCAGCATCATCGCCAGCCGGGCGCGGGAAATGGTGAGATCGGGGCGCATCGTGACCTGCGGACTTTCGGCGAGCATATCAGCCGGATGCCCGCATGCCTTGCACCTTGAAGCGGACGCGGCGATCCTCCATCTCATGCCCATGACCGACGACCAGACCACTGGCGACGCGCCCGTCGCGCGGCCGAAATCCGCGCGCAGCGAATCGCAGGTGGTCCGCGACCTGCTGCCGTTCCTGAAGCCCTACACCGGCCGCATCGTGCTCGCGCTGGCGATGGTGCTGATCGGCAAGTTCGCCAACCTGGTCGTGCCGATGGTGCTCAAGCGCCTGGTCGACCAGCTCGGCATGAAGGGCGCGCCGCTGGTGCTGGTGCTGCCGGTCGGGCTGCTGGTCGCCTACGGCGCATCGCGGCTCACGGTGACCCTGTTCACCGAACTGCGCCAGGTCGTGTTCGCGCGGGTGATGGCGCGGGTGTCGCGGCGGGTCACGCTGCAGGTGTTCCGCCACCTGCACGCGCTGTCGCTGCGCTTCCACCTCGCGCGCCGCACCGGCGGCGTGGCGCGCGACGTCGAGCGCGGCGGCAGCGCGATCTCCGACCTGCTCGACTGGACGCTCTACACGATCCTGCCGACCATCGTCGAAGTCGCGATGGTCACCGGCGTGCTGGTCTGGCAATACGACTGGGGCTTCGCCGGCATCACCCTGGTCACCCTGGTCGCGTACACGGTCTTCACCTTCTCGATCACCGAATGGCGCACGCGCTACTACCGGGCTTCGGTGGAGGCCGACACGCGCGCGAACGAACGCGCGGTGGACTCGCTGCTCAATTACGAGACGGTGAAGTACTTCGGCAACGAGGAACACGAGGCGCGTCGCTACGACGAGAACCTGATCCACCTCGAGAACGCCAGCGTGAAGGCGCGCAAGACGCTGGCCGTGCTCAACCTCGGCCAGAGCATGATCGTTTCCGTCGGCGTCACCGCGATGATGTGGCGTGCTGCGGCCGGCGTGGTCGCGGGCACGATGACGGTCGGCGACATGGTCCTGGTCAACGCCTACCTGCTGCAGTTGTCGGCGCCGCTGAACCTGCTCGGCATGATGTACCGCGAGGTCAAGGCAGCCTTCACCAACCTCGAACGCCTGTTCGGGCTGCTCGACGAGCGCCAGGACGTGCAGGACCGCGAAGGCGCGGTCCCGCTGCGCACGCACCGCCCGCGCCTGGCGTTCGAGAACGTCCGTTTCGGCTACGACCCGCGGCGCACGATCCTGCACGACGTGAGCTTCGCGATCCCGTCCGGCGGCACCGTGGCGGTGGTCGGCCATTCGGGCTCGGGCAAGTCCACGCTCGCGCGGCTGCTGTACCGCTTCTACGACGTCGATGCCGGCCGCATCGCCATCGACGACCAGTCCGGCAGCGCCCACGACATCCGCGACTACACCCAGGCCTCGGTGCGCGCGGCCATCGCCATCGTTCCGCAGGACACCGTGCTGTTCAACGACACGATCTTCTACAACATCCTGTACGGACGGCCCGACGCGACCCGCGAGGAAGTCGAGTCGGTCGCGCGCGCGGCCCACATCCACAACCTGATCGTCTCGCTGCCCGACGGCTACCAGACCGAAGTCGGCGAACGCGGGCTGAAGCTGTCGGGCGGAGAGAAACAGCGCGTCGCGATCGCGCGCGCCCTGCTCAAGAACCCGGCGATCCTGATCTTCGACGAGGCGACGTCGGCACTCGACTCCAAGTCCGAGCAGGCGATCCAGAGCGAACTCGACCGCATCGCCATCGGCCGCACGACCCTGGTCATCGCGCACCGGCTGTCGACGGTGATGAACGCCGACGAGATCCTGGTGATGGACGCGGGGCGCATCGTCGAGCGTGGCAGCCACGTCGCCCTGCTCGCGAAGGGCGGAGCGTATGCGGCGATGTGGAAGTTGCAGTTGCAGGAAAAGTTGGCCGAGGCGCTGGCCTGAGTCGGGAGAGCCCCTCTTCCGGCCCGCCGGCCCAGCCGGTGGGCGTTCTTCGGCCTGCGAGCCAGCGGCTCGCAGGCAGGCCTCATCGCCCATCGGGGTGAAGAGGAGCGCTTGCGAACCGAAGGTTCGCGCGACGATGAGCGCCCTCGCGCCCTGCGCGAGGGCCGGGGTGCGGGTTGGGGTGAAGGACCGACAGCTCGAAACGTCCGCTATTTCCTCTCCGGCACGTCGATGAAGCCGTCGCCGAACCAGCGCACCCGCAGTGGCTCCTTCGCATCGGCGATGGTTTCGTCGCTCACGTCCTTTCCGGTGCCGTAATTGATCTGCTGGTCCGATTCCTTTGGAACCGACAACACCACCACCAGCCGGCTGCCGGGCTGCAACAGCCGCGCGGTGATGCGACCGGCATGGAACGCGAGATGTTGCCGCGTGCCGGGCGTCAGCAGGTGCCGCTGCGTCCGGTCCTGCGCATAGCTGGCGCGGGCCAGGTAGTAGGCGAGCTGGAAATAGCGGCCGTCGGGAAGCTGTTCGTAGAGTGCGACGCTGATGTCGAGGTCGCGCTTGTTCGCCGCGAAATCCAGCTCGCCCGAGAACAGCCCTTCCACTTCCGTTGCTGTCTTCGCCGGTTCACCGGCGAAAACGAGTCCGCCGTGCGCGTCGAGTGTCGGCGTCAGCGCATCCATCGGTGGCGTCCAGGCCGCATCGCCGCGGTCCTTGAAGTCCACGCTTTGCGCGACCGCTTCGTCTTTCTTCGATGCCGCGTCGGCGAGACGATACCTGCCCGCGTCCTGCTGGGTGCCGAAGTACAGCCGCTGCCGATCGTTCGCCATCGCATCGAGCGTTGGCGCATGCCGCCAGACGTTCGCGCCCATCACTTCGTAGTTCACCCGATCCTGCAGCAGCTCCGGTTTCGGCGCCCCCTTGAACACGTGATCGAACCAGTCGAAGCGCAGTTGCTGCAGGTCGATCATCGCGGCCGGATCGACGTCGTAGCCCTGGATCGTGCGATCGACGCCGGTCTGCATCGTGAAATGCCCGAACGGGCCGATCACGAGGGTGTGGTCCGCGTTCGGGCGGTAGTGCGTGTGCTGGTCGAAGTAATACAGGGCGCCGACCTGGCCGCCGTCGAAGTAGCCGGTCGTGCTGAGCACCGGGATGTCGATGTCCGCGAACTCGTCGCGGTACGGGATCATCGCCTGCCACCACGCGTCGTAGGACGGATGCGCCAGCCACGAACGGAAAATCGGGTTGGGCTTGCCGTCGAGGCGGTCCATCTCGCGCCACGCGCTGCCGCCCGCGTACCAGTCATGCGCGAG
>DATHOV010000311.1:0-3794 GCA_035484515.1 Lysobacteraceae bacterium | reverse complement strand
CTGGCCCGGTAGATGGCCAAGCCTGTCGTGAAGTCCGCTGGTTTGTGCACTGCCGCCATCGTTGCGCTGTCCAGATCCGGCTTGCGCCCAAGGTAACCGGACCGGGTCTCATCTGACGAGACAGGGCTCGGATAGGACACGCATGGATGCGCATCGGGTTTGCTAGTCTGCCTCGATGAGCCCCCGCAAGCCGAAATCCGCCGCTCCCCGCAGGCCGCGATCCACCGCAAGGCCGCGCCAGGCGCAGGCTGCGCAACCGGATCTGCTCACCCCGCAGGTGCGGGCAGCGCCAGCGAAGGCCGACGCTGCGCAGGCCCGAACATCGCCGGCGGCGACCGAGCAACGTCCGCAACCGGCCGATGCAGCCATGTCCGATCGTCGTGCTGACCGGCGCTGGCGCGAGCGCATCGGCCAGTACTGGCTGCTGATCCGCGGCCACCGCCCGATCGGCATCCTGCTCCTGCTGTGGCCGACGTGGTGGGCGCTGTGGCTGGCCGCAGACGGATTCCCGACCTGGCGCAACTGGGCGATCTTCACGGCCGGCGTCTGGCTGACGCGTTCGGCCGGCTGCGTGATCAACGACTATGCCGACCGCTGGCTCGACCCGCAGGTCGAACGCACGAAGACGCGACCGCTCGCGACCGGCGCAGTGAGCGGCCGTGAGGCATTGATCGTCTTCGCCGTGCTGATGCTGATCGCATTCGGCCTCGTGCTGATGACCAATCGCCTGACCGTGGAGCTGAGTTTCGTCGGCGTCCTGCTCGCCACGAGCTATCCCTACCTCAAGCGCCACACCTATCTGCCGCAGGTCTATCTCGGCCTCGCCTTCGGCTGGGGCATCCCGATGGCCTTCGCCGCGACCCAGGACACGGTGCCGGTGCTGGCGTGGCTGCTGTTCCTGGCCAATGTGGTGTGGGCCACCGCCTACGACACCTGGTACGCGATGGTCGATCGCGACGACGACCTGCGTGCTGGCGCGAAGTCCACCGCGATCCTGTTCGGCGATGCCGACCTGATCGCGCAGGGCATCCTGTACGCCTTGTTTCTTGCGACGCTGATACTGCTCGGCCTGCAGGCAAAACTGGCTCTCGCCTACTATGCTGGCGTGGCGATCGCCGCGTCCATGATCGTCTGGGAGTTCCGGATCGCGCGCAGGCGCGACCGCGAAGGCTGCTTCCGGGCCTTCCTGCACAACAACTGGGTCGGCGCTACAGTGTTCGCAGGCATCGTGCTGGGCGTGGCGATGCGATAAAACAGGCAAATCAGGCACGGGGGCATGCCATGCGGTCTCGGGACGACAAAACCGGATTTTCCTTTGCGCAGCGGATGGCGCCACATCTGGCGCGCACCGGTGTCCTCGGCGCCTTCGTCTGCGCCATGCCCTGCGTCGCAGCGATTGCGCCCGTCCAGAACCCGCAGGATTTCCGTCACGATCTGGCGCACCGTCTGCAGAAGAGCGAGTCCCCGCGCGACTGGGCATTCGGCGCGCAGTTGCTGGCAACGCAGTCCGCCAGCGGCGCCGACCTGCACGAACGCAACGCGATCCTGCAGAAGGCGGCGCATGCCGCGCCCGGTGACCGCATGGTCCAGGCCCTGTGGGCGAATGCTTCGCTCTCGGGGCATTGCACGGCGAAACAGGCCTGCGGCGACCGCTCCGCGCTCGCGCGGCTGGAACCCGACAATGGCGCCGCATGGCTCACGGTCGTCGACGGTGCGTGGCGGAGCGGGAATGCCCGCGCCATCGACGCAGCGATCGCACGCATGGCCGCCAGCGGGCGCTACAACGAGCACCTGGGCGAAGCGATCGCTGCCTGGCGCGATGTGTTCCAGCGCTTCCCGCCGCCCGCGCAAGCCGGCGCGAATGCGACCAGCGTGGGCGGGAGCGTGCTCAACCTCGCCTTCGACGAAGCGGTCTCGACGGCCATTCCCTCCACGGCATCGCTCGTGGACGCCTGCAGCCAGGCCAAGCACCCGGAGGCCGGCACGAAGCGCTTCGCGAACTGCGGCCGGATCGCGCGGCTGATGATGGGTCGCGCGCAGACCCTGAGCGGCCGGGCCGACGGCGCCGCCCTGCTGCGCGCTTCGCATGCGGGCGCCAAGGCCGACATCGAACGCGTCCGCACCGTGACCTGGCAATCCGAACAGTTCGAAAAGGTCGCCTCCGTCCTCGGCAGCGACCCGGTCGCGAAGCAGAACTACATGAACCTCATCCAGGCCAGCGACAGCGAAATGCCCGCCGTCCAGTACGACCTGACGATCTTCGGCATTCCACTGACGCCGCCCGCCGACTGGAAGCAGACGGTCGACGGCAAGACGGTCGAACCGCTGGACGATGTGACCGTGAAGGCTCCCTAGCGCCACATGTTTCGGAAATCGCACGGCCATCCCGGCGTCGACCCGATGACGGCCATGAACGGCGGCTACAAGCAGCCCATCAGCCTGGCGCGGATCGGCATGCCACTAATCGTTGCGGTCCTGGGTGCGCTGCTGGCGCATGACGATGCCATCGCGCAGGCTTCCTCGGCTCCCCACCCCGGCGAGTCGACCGAGTCGGCCGACGACAAGGTGTCGGATGCCATGTATCGCAGGAACCAACTGCGCCTCGAGCAATGGCTGGAGCGCAGCAAGTCTCCGCGTGACTGGGCGCTGGCATCGCAGTTGCTCGAATATCCCGAAGACAGATCCGAAGCCTCCCCGCGCCGCGGCGGCGCATTGCTGCGGAAGGCCGCCGAAGCCGCGCCCGACGATCGCCTCGTCCAATGGTTGTGAGCCGAGGATACGCCGGAATACAGCGGCTGCTCCTCGCCGGGAGCATGCCCAAGCCGCGGGCGCGCCCTGGTGGCGCTCGAACCGGACAACAGTGCGGCATGGCTGAGCGCGATCACTGACGCGTGGAGGAGGAAGGACATGCCTGCAGTGGACGAGGGGCTCGCACGCATGGCAGGAGCCAGCCACTACGACGACTCGTTCGGCGTGTCGTTCCGTGCGTGGGAAGACGCCTTCCGTCGCTATCCTCCGGCGGCCATCTCGCCAAAGCCCACCACGGAAAGCATCGATTTCGATGGGCTCGGACAGCACGTGACATTGTTGAAGTGGACCGATCCGAAGACGATGGACGATATCGACCTGTCGCCAGCCGGGGCGGCGAACGTGCTTGTCGACCAGGGACCACATGCGATGCATGGAACGCTGGCGCGCGCCTGCGATCGTGCAACGACTCCGGCGGCGAACAGCGAACGCTTCGAGCATTGCAGGGCGATCGGACGCATGCTGCTGGAGCATTCGAACTTCCTCCTCGAACGCTTCGAGGGCGCGATCGTGTTGCACGCATCGGAAACAGCCGGCGCCGGCGACATCGCGAACGCGCGAGCCTTGCGTTGGCAGTTCGAGAAGATCCAGACCTTGCGCCTGGACCAGGATCCGGTCGCGCTCGACGGCTATCTCACGGCATACGACGCGGCGAACAGCGAAATCTCCGCGATCCAGCACGCCCTCCAGCAGGCGCACATTCCCCTGGATCCTCCGGCGACATGGCAGCCCACGAGGGACGGCAAGGTCATCAACCCACTGGGCGAATGGCATCCATCGAAGGAGGAGCGCTAACGCGGCACGCGCGCCGCGACCCAGGCGTCCACGCGCTGCACGCCCGCACGCTTGAGCACGCGCGCGCACTCGTACAAGGTTGCGCCGGTGGTCATCACATCGTCGATCATCGCAACGTATGCTGGAAGCGTATCGTCGCCGGTCGCGAAAGCGCCGCGCGGATTGCGCCGCCGCGCGAGCGCGCCGAGTCC
>DATHOV010000310.1:0-3920 GCA_035484515.1 Lysobacteraceae bacterium | reverse complement strand
CGTGGAAGCTCGCGGCCGCGGCGATGCGGTCGCGATGCATGCCCGCTGCGACAAGCGCCATGCCGCCGCCCATGCAGTAGCCGGTCACGCCGATCCTGCGGCCGGCGACATCGCTGCGGCCGTCGAGGCAGGAGATGAAGGCTTCGGTGTCCTGCGCGGCCTTGAGGTTGTCGGTCGTGTCCATCAACGGTCCGATCACCTCGCGGAAGTTGCCCGCCGCGAAGATCGCCTTCGGGTCCATCGGCGCGTACGCGCCGGCGCGATAGAACAGGTCGGGCAGCAGCACGACGTAGCCGGCATCGGCCAGTCGCTGTCCCATGTCGAACAGCGCGGGCCGGATGCCGAGTCCGTCCATGTAGAGGATCGCCGCCGGCCACGGGCCATCGCCTTCGGGCCGGAACAGCGCTGTGGGGCAGGAACCGTCCCTGGTCTCGATCAAGATCTGTTCGCGTGGCATCGATGCTCTCCCGGCTGCCGTGCGGATCGCTACGGCACGGCCTTTACTGCCTCGACGATCGAGGGCTTGAGGAAGTGGATGTTGGCGTCCTGACTCTGGTCGGCCTCGATGTAAAGGCTCATCAGGAAGGCCATCAGGTCGTGACGACGGGCGAGCCAGTGGCTGTCGTTGTAGGCCAGCGCGGGATCGCCGATGCGCGGCGACAGCTTCGCGAACCACGCGTCCCAGTCCTTTTCGGTGTAGATGCCGCGCTGGGCGATGTAGATCACCGCTTTCGCGAGGTGGCCGCTTTCGCCCGACACATACGCGGGCGCGGCGTCGGGCACGACCTGTACGGCGATGGCAGCGAGAATGCGGTCGGTCTGCGCACGTTCGAGCGCGGGATCGAGCGCGAGCTGCATCAGCCAGTCCGCTCCGTTCGCGACGCCGTTGCGCCAGCCTTCCTTGTCGTCGAAGGCGCGGTAGTCCTTCACCGATTCGAGGAAGGCTGCGGCCTTCTCGACCATCGCCGCGCGTTCCTCCGGCGTCATCCACGGCTTGATGCGGTCGGTGCGCGCGACTTCCGACAGCACGAGCGCGGCGTAGGGTTTGCGGAATCCCGGATCGTCGTCGCCATCGAGCTGCGCGTAGAGAGCGTCGCGCATCGCGCGCAGGGTGTCCGCGTCGAACGCGTTGTCGCGCATCCACGTCATCAACCCGGTGTAGGCGATGTCGTCGCGCATGATCGGGTCGGGATCGCCGAGGCAGTCGAGCAGGCCGATCGCGAGTTTCTTCCGGTCGTCGACGTCCGAAGTCTGGAATTTCAGCGCCTTGAGCTGCTTGAGCGTGTCCGCCGTCTGTCCTTCCGGAGGACACGCCGCGTACGCGGTATCGATCGACGCCAGGGCCAGCATCACCAATGCGAGCAACCATCCCTTCGACATGCGCATGCGGTTCTCCCATCGCGACCATCCACGAAGGCGACACCGTAGCTGCCGGGCAGGCCGGAGACAAGGTTCCGATTGCGGCTTCGATTTCCGGAGCGGAGCGTCGGCCTGGATAGTCACCACGAACGCGGCGAGCATCCGATGCCGCGTCTTCTTGTCGTTGTCGGGCCGATCCATCGCTGGAACGATGCAACGAAACGCCAGCCTCGAAGCGCACGCAGATGAACGGCAGCCTTCCGGAAGCCTCCTGACAAGTGAATGCGGACATTAAATCGGGAATAGATATCGATGGTTGACCTGGCATGCGCCTATAAGGGAAATGCTTTTCCCAAACTCAATCATCAAGGATGAATCCATGAAAACCTCTTCCCTCAATCTGCGCCCGCGATCGCTGGCGATGCTCGCCGCACCGATGGCTGCGGCCATCATGATGGCGTTGCCGGCATCTTCATTCGCCGGCGTGGACGTGTCGATCAACATCGCGCCTCCGGAGATCCCCGTCTACGAACAACCGCCGATCCCGGGCGATGGCTATCTGTGGACGCCGGGTTACTGGGCCTACGGCGAAGGCGACTATTTCTGGGTGCCTGGCACCTGGGTGCGCCCGCCGAGCGTGGGTCTGCTGTGGACCCCGGGTTACTGGGCTTACGATGGCGGCATTTATGCGTTCCGCACCGGTTACTGGGGCCCGCATATCGGCTTCTACGGCGGCGTGAACTACGGCTACGGCTACGGCGGTCGTGGTTACGAAGGCGGCTACTGGAACCATGGCGCGTTCTTCTACAACCGCAACGTCAATGCGATGGGCAGCATCCGCGTCCGCAACGTGTACGAGCGGCCGGTGGCCAACATCACGGCCGACCGCGTCAGCTTCAATGGCGGCCCGGGTGGCTTGAACGTGAGCATCAACGTCGACGAGCAGCGTGCCGCACACGAGCGCCACGTGCAGCCGATCGCCGACCAGCAGCGCCAGGTCGAGATGGCAAGCAAGAACAAGGACCTGAGGGATTCCGTCAACCATGGCGCGCCGGCGATCGCCGCGACCCCGAAGGCTGGCGTGTTCGAAGGCCCGGGTGTCGTGAAGGCCGGAGCCTCGAACGGAGCAGGACCGGACGCGGCGAAATCGCGTGAGGACGCCCAGGCGAAGGCCGGAGCATCGGCTGCGTCCGATCGCGATGCTGCGAAGTCGCGCGAGGACGCGCAGGCGAAGGCCGGAGCGTCGGCCGCTTCGGATCGCGACGAGGCGAAGTCGCGCGAGGATGCGCAGATGAAGGCGAATGCATCGGCTGCCTCGGATCGGGACAACGCAAAGACGCGCGAGGATGCGCAAAAGGGCGACGCTGCGGCGAACGCCACGGCGCCCAAACAGCACCATTCGAAGAAACCGCGGTCGGCGAATGGCGCGATGTCCGACAATGGCGGTGCCGCAGCGATGCCGTCCGATCGCACGGGTGCCCAGGGCGATGCAGGACGTCCCAATGAAACGCCGAAGCCGCAACGCGCAGCCCGTCCGGAGCGCGCTTCCCGCCCCGCCGATCAGGGTCAGCCGCATGCGATGAAGCCGGAGCATCCGGCTGAGGCGCCGAAGAACGAGGAAAAGAGCAGGAAGGACGACGACAAGAAGCAGCAGTGATCGCATGAAGCGATTTGCATCGTGAGGCAGAGGCTGCGGCCTCCGCAGATCGTGAGTGTTCCAGTCCGGAAAAGACCCGCCGCGAGGCGGGTTTTTTTTGCGTTTGTCATCCCCCGGGCTTGATCCGGGAGTCGACAAACAGATGAGGAGAAGCGGATGTGCTGCGCCCGGAGCGCCGTCCGGATGCCTGGCGGGACAGGCCTGCGCCCTGCAGACGGGGTTCGGCATGCCGTGCGCGGCACTTTTTCCCGGCGCCGCGAAGCTTCTTTTTCGCAATTCCAGACTTGTCGCGCTCATGGATAAGACTCGCGGCGAAAATTTCTGCCTTTTCCTCGCAATGCGAAGCTTCTCTTTTTGCCGGATGAACCTGTCCGGGGAAATTCGAAGCTTCTTTCTTGCACGGAGAAGTCTGGAAATGAAAATTCCAGACTTCGCGGCGAAAATTTCTGCCTTCGCTGCACGACGGGAAACCTCTTCCCGCAAAAGAAAGGTCTGGAATTTCGGCCGGGAGGTTTGGAATTTTGCCGGACAGGTTTGGAATCGCCGGGAAAAAGGTGCGCGAGCACGCACCGACGCCATGTCGCACGACGGACGCGTCGCGCGGGGAGGACGCTGGGGTTGCCGGCTTGCGGCCCGGGGACTGTCGCGACGGGCAGATGCGCGACAGGGCGCGATGCAGGCCGTGCAGCGGCGATTGCCGGCGTCTGTCGATGGCTGAAATGTTGCATGCCATGGCGATGTCCCCCGACCCCGATGCAGTGCGTGTTGCGGCGCGTGGGAGGAGTATGGAATCGGTGTGTCTCACAAGGTGAGATTGGCGCATGGGGTGGGCTTGCGGGGCAACGGTGTCACTCCCCGATCGTATCGGTACGGGCACGCACCGGAGGCACGGTGCGCTCCGTGC
>DATHOV010000309.1:0-2009 GCA_035484515.1 Lysobacteraceae bacterium | reverse complement strand
GTCGAGGAAACGCTTCGCATAGTCCATGAAGACCCGTTCGCGCACGAAGATGTCGAATAGGTCGGAATCGACGTGGTGGTCCATCTTCATCCGGCCGAGGATGGTGAGCGACTCGGACAGGGTCTTGGCCGGCTTGTAGGGGCGGTCGCGCGCGGTCAGCGCCTCGAAGATGTCGGCGATGCCCATCACCCGCGCCTGCACGCTCATCTGGTCGCGGGTGAGTCCGCGCGGATAGCCCTTGCCGTCCATGCGCTCGTGGTGGCCGCCGGCGAACTCGGGCACGCGCGTCAGGTGCGCTGGCCACGGCAGCGATTCGAGCATGTCGATGGTGACGTTGATGTGGCGGTTGATGATGTCGCGCTCGGCGTCGTTCAGGGTGCCGCGGCGGATGGTCAGGTTCTCGATCTCCTCGGCGTTGAGCAGGGGATGTTCGACGCCCTCGTGGTCGCGCCAGGTCTGGTGGGCCATCTCCTGGATGGCCTTGATCGACTCGTCCTTCATGAATTCGCCGCCGGTGTTGGCCGTGCGCACGAGCGCGCGCTCGGCCAGCAGGCGGCTCACCCATACCTCGTGCTCGGCTGGGGTGATCGTGCCCTGCAGCAGCGCGATCCTGGCATCGCGCAGCAGCACCTCGAAGCGCGTGTCGACCAGGGCGATGCGGTCGAAGATCGTCTCCAGCTTGGTCGCCTTGTCCACCACGTGCACCGGCGTGGTGATCTTGCCGCAGTCGTGCAGCAGGCCGGCGATCTTGAGTTCGTAGCGATCGGACTCGCTCATCCGGAAATCCGCGAGCGGCCCGCCGCGGACGCGCGAGGCGGCTTCGGCCAGCATCATCGTCAGCACCGGCACGCGCTGGCAGTGGCCGGCGGTGTAGGGCGATTTCTCGTCGATCGCGGTGTTGATCAGGTTGATCAGGGCGATGAACAGCGATTCGAGCTGTTCGATCAGCTTGCGGTTGTTCAGGGCGATCGCCGCCTGCGAGGCCAGCGACTCCACCAGCCGCTGGTCGTCCTGCGAGAACGCGCGCACCGAACCGTCGGCAGCCTTGGCGTTGATCAGCTGCAGCACGCCGATCACGGCGCCGCTGTGGTCCTTCATCGGCACGGTGAGGAAGGATTGCGAGTGGTAACCGGTCTTCGCGTCGAATGCGCGCGTGCCGGAAAAATCGTAGCCCTGCGCGGTGTAGGCGTCGGGGACGTTGACGGTCGACCCGGTGAGCGCGGCGTGCACCACGACCATGGTGTCGTTGGCGCTACCGTCGGGCAGGTACAGCGGGATCGGCGCGAAGTCGATGGGCTCGCCGGACTTGCCGCCCATGCGCCGGCCGAGGGTGTCGTTGCGAAGCACCTCGAACACCAGGCTGTCCTTCTCGATGCGGTACAGCGTGCCGCCGTCGGCATGGGCGAAGCCACGTGCGGCCTCGAGGATGCGTTCGAGCAGGCTGGCGAGGTCGGGCTCGGACGAAAGCGCGGCGCCGATCGCATTGAGGGTTTCCAGGCGCTTGAGGATGTCGTCGGTATCGGGCATGGCGCTCTCGCGAATCGGTTGCACTTCGGGAGGCTGATCGACGCCTTCCGCCCCTGTTGCGGTACGCAGCCTTAGCATACGACGTCCCCGATGCAGTCATGCACTTCCAACGCGGAATATGGGCCGGGACGGTCAGCATGGCTGCATGAAGACCTCTTCTCCCGGAGGAAGATGGAAAAGCAGATCCCATCACGCATCCCCATCGCCCTGCATGGCCGCCCGCCTTGCCTTCCAGGTTTCGGGAGTCTGCGGCTTCACGAACAGGATCGTGATTTCCGGATGGGCCGCCTTGATTGCCGCCTCGACGCGGTTCACGCAGGCCTCGATCTCCGGCGTGGTCATCCGGTCCTCGAATTCCGCGCTCAGCGCCGCCACCACCTGCTCCGGCCCCATCTGCACGGTCAGCACGCCGTTCGCCTTGCGGATTGCCGGGTCGGCCCCGGCGATCTTCAGGATCGATGCCTGCACGCTTGGGAGCGCCG
>DATHOV010000308.1:0-2273 GCA_035484515.1 Lysobacteraceae bacterium | reverse complement strand
GTGAACTCTTTGCCAGCATCTCCTCGTAATCACCGACGGTCTTGATCGGACTGTTCGGAAACACGCCGTCATCCGACATCAGAATGATACCTTCGACAGATTCAAGCTGCCCCTGCAACTGCTCGAGCAACGGAAGAAACTCGACGTTCACCAACAGCAGCCTGGGACGCGCATGGTTGAGCGTGAACAGAACCTGCTCCGGCGACAGCCGGATATTGACGGTTTGGAGGGTGGCGCCCAGCATCGGGATCGCAAAATAGGACTCCAGGTAGCGGTGGCTGTCCCAGTCCAGCACGCCCACGACATCGCCGCGACGGACGCCCTTCGAAGTGAGACCACTCGCAAGACGCCCGATTCGTTCGCGCAGATCGCGATAGGTGCAGCGGCTGAGATCGCGGTAGACGATCTCCTGATCGGCCGACTGTGTCATCGGCGCGTGAAGAAGGTGCTTGATCAGCAGCGGGTATTTGTAGGCCGACGGCGTATGCTCGATCAGGAAATCAGACATTGATTTCTCCCTGGGGTCTAGAAGACGTCGGCGACCCCGTACATTTCCATTTGCGCCTGGGACAGCACGACATCGTGGCTCAAAAGCACGATGTCGTGCTTGCGCCCGTCGGCACCCTTGACGTGGTTGCGCATCAGCGCTTCGCCGCGGAAACCGATGCTTTCGAACACCGCGATAGCCCCCTGCTGATCGACGGTCATCTGCGCGACCAGCTTCTCGAGACCTTTTGAGAGCGCGATCAGAAACGCTTCCTGAATCAGCACGCGTCCAAGCCCGATCCCGCGCACCTTGCGGCTGACGACAACGCGCAATTCACCGACATGGGGCGACCACGACAACGGATCGATGACGAGTGCTGCGCAGCCGACCACCTCTCCCCCGCTCCATGCGAGCAGGCTCGCCAGCCTCCCCTGAGCTATCAGGTCGGTCCATGCGGCAACGACCTTGGGCTGCCGGATGTCGCGGCGCATGAAAAGAAGATCGTCTTCAGGAAGGGTATTCGCGAATGCGATTACCTTGGCATCGTCCTGCGGCGCCATCAGCGCTAGCTTGATCTCGGTGCCGCCGCAATCGAGCGTGCGTGGGTACGACAGGCGTCCTTCGGTCATGTGCAGCGTGCTCCCAGCCATTGATCGAGTTTAGGCCACATCCGCTTGATCGCGTTCGGTCCCGCGACGAGACTGACGTGGCCACCCTTAAGCATGACCTCTTCCTTGTCGTCGGAGCCGACGTTCGCGATTAGCGCCTTGGCGCAGTCCTGGGGAACGAGGTGGTCATGCTCGGCGGTGATGTGCAGCACCGGCACCTTGATGTTACGCAGATCGACAACTTGGCCGCCGAGTTTCAACCCACCGTTCACCAGCTTGTTGTCCCAGAGCAGTTCCTTGACGATCTGGCGAAAATATTCGCCCGCCAACGGCAGGGTGTCGTTCCCCCAGCGTTCGAACATGCGGTACGACTTGACGAACTGGTCGTTCCACATGTTGTCCCAGAGGCGGATGTTGCCCACGACACGCTGCGTCGGACGCTGCATGTCGAACCCGGCCGCCACGACGTCCGACGGAATGATACCAAGCGAATCGACCAACCGGTCGACATCGAAATAGCGGCGATCGGTCCAGTTGGTCATCAACTTCATTTGTGACCAGTCGGTCGGCGTCGTAAAGAACGCCAGATTCTTGACCGGCCCATCGGCATGCAAGGCGGCATACATCGCCGACAGCACGCCGCCCATGCAGTACCCGATGAGCGTGACGTCGTCGGTTTCGGAGCGCTCCTGAACGCGTTGAATGCAGGACGGAATGAAATCCAGAACGTAGTCTTCGAAACCCAATCCCTTTTCGTCCGGGCGCGGCGGATCCCAATCGATGACGAACACGTCATATCCCTGGCGCAGCAGAAATTCGATGAGGCTTTGACCCGGTGCCAGATCGAAGACGTAAGCCTTGTTCGTCGTCGCCATCACCAGCAACAGCGGCATGCGATACACGTCGTCGCACAGTGGGCGATAGTGATAGAGATTCAGCGTTCCACGCCGATAGATGATATCCTTCGGCGTCAGCCCGACCGCAGGCGCGGGCGATGCCAAATACTCCAGGCCCTTGATGCTGCGCTGGATGGCCCGCTCGACTTCACCCTGTATCCGCTGCGCGACGCTCAGCTCCGCAGCCTGTGCCACCGTCATAGGCGCCCCTTCACATCAGTCCGCCGACCGAAGCGGCCCGATCGGCGGCAGCGACCCGATCACCAGCAGGCGGCTGTCGGT
>DATHOV010000307.1:0-10429 GCA_035484515.1 Lysobacteraceae bacterium | reverse complement strand
GATCGGCGCCGGCAGCACGCTGTCGATCTTCACGCCCTTGGCGATCGTGTCCATCGCCTTGCGTACAGTGGCTTCGGCAGGCGTCATCGGCGTCGGGGTCATCCGCGCTGGCGCCGCCGGCACCGCGTGCGCAGGAGCCGCGGTGGCGGCAGCTTCGGAATGCGGCGCGCATGCGCACAGCGCGGACATGCCGATTGCGACTGCGATCAGCGGATGACGGAACGAACGAATCATGCACAACCTCATCGAATACTGGGTGGTAGCCGCAGGCCGCTGTCCGGCTCTGCGGGCGCACGATCGCCATTGTCGCATGCGAGCCGGTTGCGCTGGCGTGAACGCCTGCGCGTCCCGACAGTTCGGTTCATCCACCCGCCGCACGGTGTTCAGGCGCGCGGATGATGGCGCTGGTGCAGGCGCTTGAGACCTTCGGTCGCGACCAGGGTGTAGATCTGCGTGGTCGAAAGACTCGCGTGGCCAAGCAGCATCTGCAGCGCGCGCAGGTCGGCGCCGTGGTTCAGCAGATGCGTCGCGAACGAATGCCGCAGACCATGGGGGCTGACCAGGACCGGATCGACCCCGGCGCGTGCGGCCAGCGCCTTGAGCGTCGCCCAGAACTGCTGCCGGCTCATCGCCTCGCCCCTGGGACCGAGGAACAACGGTAGCCGCGTCTGTTTGCCGGCGAAGCGCGGACGCGCGAGATCCAGATAGCGCTGCAGCCAGTGCTGCGATTCCTCGCCGAGCGGCACCAGCCGCTCCTTGCTGCCCTTGCCGGTCACGCGCACGACGCCCTGGCGCAGATTCACTCCCGCCGCAGGCAGGGACACCAGTTCGCTCACGCGCAACCCGGTCGCGTAGATCAATTCGAGCATCGCCCGATCGCGCAGGCCCGCCGGATCGTCGACATCCGGCGCCGCGAGCAGCGCCTCCACCTGCGATTCGGACAAGGCCTTGGGCAGGGAACGCCCCGGCCTGGGTGCATCCAGCAATTCCGCAGGATCGACTGCGATCGCACCCAGCCGCAGCAACTGGCCATAGAACGCGCGCAGTGTGGAAAGCAGGCGGGCATTGCTGCGCGGCGCGTAGCCGAGCTTCGTGCGTTCGGCGAGATAAGCGAACAGCGTGGCGCGGTCGGCGGTTTCCAATGCGGTGCCGCGTGCGCGCGACCAGCGCGCCAGGCCCTCCAGGTCGCGGCGATAGCTTTCCAGCGTCAGCCGCGCCACGCCCGATTCCGCCCATAGTCGATCGAGGAAGCGCGTGATCGCTTCCGCATCCCGAGCTGTAGGTTCGGGTTGCGATTGTGCGTGGCGCCGACGATCGGCGGGCGTACTGCGTGGCATCGCCGAAGCTTAGCGGCTCGGTCACGGCGCCGGCTATGCTGTCGCGCATGCAGCCTTCCCCCGATGCGACGACAGCCGACCTGCCGACAACAACGCCCAGCGCGACGCCCGCGCACCTGGGCTGGCGCCTGTTGGCGATCACCTACGACCTGCTGCCGCTGATGGCGCTGTGGTTTGCGACCAGCGGGGTCGAATTGCTGATCGCCCACGGCCGCACTTCCGACGAACTGGGCGCGTGGACACGATGGCTGGTGCTGGGTTTGCTCTGGCTGGTGACGGGCGCGTACATGGTGGTTTCCTGGCGGCGCGGCGGAGCCACCCTCGGCATGCGCGCCTGGCGACTGAAAGTGCTGGCCGCCGATGGTCGGCCGGCATCGCTGCGAGCGTTGTGCCTGCGCTATGCCGTCGCGACCATTTCCCTGTTCGCCGCAGGGCTGGGCTTCGTGTGGTCGTTGTTCGACCGCGAGCGCCAGTGCTGGCACGACATCGCTTCGGGTACGCGCTTCGTGCGGATGGATCGCGCCGGCTGATCGCACCAGCAGGCTTATGCCCGCTTGCGGAAATACAGGTGCGACGCCATCAGCACGAGCAGCGGTGGCGAAAGGTGCGCACCCCACAGCGGCAGGTGGTACACGGTCGCGACATTCTGGGTGAAGCGCTGGACCAGCAGGAAGCTGATGCCGCCGACGATGCCTATGAACAGGCGTTTGCCGAAGCCGCCGCTGCGCAACTGGCCGAACGCGAACGGCAATGCGGCCAGGCACAGGCTGAGCACGTTGAACGGATACACCCATCGCGCCCAGTACGCGTTCTCGTAATCGCCGGCATCGACGTTGTTGCGCTGCATGTAGTGGATATTGGAGCGAAGCTCCTTGGTCGACTGGTAACGCGGCGCCTCGATGCCCGCAAGCACGATCTCCGGCTTCAGTCCGGTATTCCAAGGTTCGCTCGCATTGGTGGACTGGGTGACCGCATCGGCGCCGAAATCGGTGTGGGTGACGTCGAACAGGTTCCATTCCTTGTTGTCGTATTCGCCACGCGAGGCCTGGGTCAGGTGCAGCAGCGTTCCCTGGTCGTCGAACTGGAACAGGCTCAGGTTCAACAGGCGGATCGCATCACGGCGTCCCTTGTGCAGCCGCTTGGCGCCGCCGGCGGCATAGACGAAGACGTTGCCGTCGCGCGCCCACACGCCGCCGCCGCGCGAGATCATCATGTCGTTGGACTTGGCCGAGATCTGGATCGACTCGGCCGTCTGTTCTCCGAGCGGCCCGAGCGTCTCGGCGTCGACCATCATCACCACGGTGACGGCCGCAAGGCCCGCGATCGCACCCAGACAGATCCGTGAGCGCGAGATCCCGGCGGCGCGCAGGGCGATCAGTTCCGATGTCGCGGCCATGCCCCCCATGCCAAGCAGGCTGCCGATCAGTGCCGCGAAGGGGAACAGGTCGTAGATCTGGCGGGGGATCGTGCAGGCCACGTAGAGCGCGACGTTGGCCAGGCTGTAGCTGCCCTTGTCGGCACTGTCGAGTTGTTCGGCGAACTCCAGGATCGCCGTGAACGCCGTCAACACGCCCCAGCTAGCGAACAGCGAGGCGAATACGGCGCGCACGACCAGCTTGTCATGCAGCAAGGGACGCAGCCTCATGCCGACGCTCCGCGCGGCTTGCCGATCCGGCCATCACGGCGCAGCAACCAGACCCCGAGCAGAAGCATCGGCGCATGCAGCCACCACAGGCCCAGCGACAGCGGCAACTTGCCCATGCCCAGCTTGGCGCGACCGACCAGCATCAGCGCCGTGTACGTCACGTACAGCGCCAGCGCCAGCAACAGCAGGCCGTAACGTGGCTGGCGGGGCTCCGAGCGCGCCAGCGGGATCGTCAGCAGCGCAAGCAGAAGTACCGCCAGAGGCGTGGCGATCCGCCAATGCAACTCGGCGCGCGCGTCGGGTTTGGGATCGGCGAGCAGCACGGAGGTCGGCAGCGTGCTCACGTCGTCGCCGTTGTCGCTGTTGTCCGGATCCAGCCGGACTTCGCTGCGCTCATAGTGCAGCACGCGGTAGTTCTTCTGTCCGGGCACGCCCTCCACGCGCATCCCGTCGAGCAGGCGCAGGTAGCGGTCGCCCGCATCGACGAACAGTTCGCCGCGCTTGGCGGTGATGACGCTCATGCGCCCCTTCTTCTCGGACTGCATGAAGACGTTCTTCATCTTGCTGCCGTCCGGGCTGAGCTCGGTCACGTAGAGGATGCCGTTGCCGCTGGGCAGATCGTGAAAGCGACCGGCTTCCAGTCCCGCGATGACCAGCGAGCGGTTCGCGTCGGCGATCATCGTGCTTGAGGTCTGCTGCGCCCACGGACCGGCCCAGAGCGAGCACACCGCAACCAGCACTGCCGACGGCAGGGCCACGATGGACAGCGGCTTGAGCATGTCGCGCGGGCTGCGTCCGACCGAGGTCAGTACGGCCATTTCCGATTCGCGATAGAGCCGGCCGATGGCCAGCATCAAGCCCAGGAACACGCCCAGGGGCAGCACCAGCGGCATCCAGCGCAACATGCGCAACCCGAGCTGCGAAAACATCAGGCTGACCGGGACCTTGCCCTCGGCGATCAGCGACAGCAGGTCCGCGACCAGCACGCCTTGCGCGACGAACAGCAGCACGATCGTGGTGGCAGTGACCGACGCGGCGAATTCGCGCAACAGATATCGATTGATGGTCAGCACGGGATTCGTATGAAGGAGGGAGCGGCTTGGATTAAACTGTGCGTCTTCCGGTTGGCGCCCAGGGCCTCGTCGAGGCCGGTCGTGCGTCTCCAGATCTCCCGCATTCTACGGAACTTCGCCGATGAGCCTGCAATTCGACCTGAATCTCGCCGACGCGACCGCGGTCGCCACCGACTGCATAGTGCTCGGCATCTTCGCCGACGGCACGTTAAGCCCATCCGGTGAAGCGGTCGATCGCGCAGGCAACGGCTGCCTGCGCGCCCTGATCGAGCGCGGCGACGTTTCCGGCAAGTCCGGCCGCACCACACTGCTGCATGACCTGCCTGGCATCAAGGCGCCACGCGCGCTGCTGGTCGGGCTGGGCGAGACCGGCAAGTTCGGCGTCGCGCCCTGCCTGCGGGCGATCGCCGATGCGGTGCGCGCCCTGAAGTCCGGTGCCAGCAAGTCCGCCCTGTGCACCCTGACCGAGATCGACGTCCCCGGCCGCGATGCGAACTGGCGCGTGCGCCAGGCCGCGATCACCGCCGACCACGCGGCATACCGCTACACCACCAACATCACCCGCAAGCCCGACGCCGGCCTCGAGAGCCTGCACTGGCGCGCCGAACCCGCGCAGCGCGCTGCGCTGGAACAGGGCATCGGCATCGCCAGAGGCATGGCGTTCACCCGCGATCTCGGCAACCTGCCGCCGAACATCTGCAACCCGGCCTACCTCGCCGATCGCGCTCGCGCTCTGGCGAGCGATATCGCCAACGTCACCTGCGAGGTACTCGAACGCGCCGACATGCAGCAGCTCGGCATGGGTTCGCTGCTCGCGGTTTCGCGCGGCTCCGCCAACCCACCCAAGCTCATCGTGCTCAGATACACCGGCGCAGGCGATGCTAAACCCTATGCGCTGGTCGGCAAGGGCATCACCTTCGACTCGGGCGGCCTGAACCTCAAGGTGCAGGGCGGCATCGAGGAGATGAAGTTCGACATGCTCGGCGCCGGCACCGTGCTTGGCGTGTTCCATGCCATCGCATCGCTGCAGTTGCCGATCAACCTCGTGTGCATCGTCGCCGCAGTCGAGAACATGGCCGACGGCGACGCCTACCGGCCGAGCGACGTGCTGACCTCGATGTCGGGCAAGACCATCGAAGTGCTCAACACCGACGCCGAGGGCCGCTTGATCCTCTGCGATGCGTTGACCTACGCCCAACGCTTCGATCCGCAGGCGACGATCGACGTGGCCACCCTGACCGGCGCCTGCGTGATTGCGCTCGGGAAGGTCGCGCACGGTCTGATGAGCAGGCACGACGACTTGTCCGCGGAACTGCTGCGCGCCGGCGAAACCGTGTACGACCGTGCGTGGCGGTTGCCGCTGTTCGACGAATACCAGAGCCTGCTCGAATCCGCGTTCGCCGACGTCGCCAACATCGGCGGCAAGTATGCCGGCGCGATCACCGCGGGCTGCTTCCTCTCGCGATTCACCGAGGGCCAGCGCTGGGCCCACCTGGACATCGCCGGCACGGCCTGGGACGAGGGCAAGAAGGGCCTGGCGACGGGACGACCGGTCGGATTGCTGTGCCAATGGCTGCTGGATCGCACTGCCTGATCGATGCCACGCGCGGATTTCTACCTGATCGCCAAGCCGCGCTTCCGCGACGATCCGCTACTGCTGGTCTGCGAGCTCGCGCGCAAGGCGCATGACGCCGGTTCGTCGACGCTGATCCTCGCGCGCGATGCGGAGCAGGCCGAAGCGCTCGACGACGCGCTGTGGGCATTCGATCCGGATGCCTATATCCCGCACCAGATCGCGGGCAGCGACGAGGACGACGACGAGACGCCGGTGCTGATCGCGTCGCCCGATCTCGATGCGCCCGGTCGTACCCTGATCATCAACCTGCGCGATGCGGCGGTGACCCTGCCCTGTGAGCGCGTGCTGGAGGTCGTGCCGGCCGACGATTCGGCGCGCGAGCCGCTGCGGCAGCGCTGGAAGGAATACAAGGCGCGCGGGTTCGAACTCAATAAATACGATATGTAAGGCGTCATCGATGGAAAAGAGCTACGAACCGCAAACTTTCGAAACCCGCTGGTACGCCCAGTGGGAAGCCAGCGGCTGCTTCATGCCCAGCGGCATGGGCACGCCGTACACGATCCTGCTGCCGCCGCCGAACGTCACCGGCACCCTGCATATGGGCCACGCGTTCCAGCACACGCTGATGGACGCGCTGATCCGCTACCACCGCATGCGAGGCTACGACACTCTCTGGCAGATGGGCACGGACCACGCAGGCATAGCGACCGAAATGGTGGTTAACCGCAATCTCGCTGTGCAAGGCAAAGGCGAGACACGCGATTCGCTCGGGCGCGAGCAGTTCATCGAGAAAGTCTGGGAGTGGAAGCAAGAATCCGGCGACACCATCGCCCGGCAGATGCGCCGCATGGGCGCCTCCGGCGACTGGTCGCGCGAAGTGTTCACGATGGATCCGATGCCGTCGCGAGCGGTGGTCGAAGCCTTCGTGCGCCTTTACGACGAGAAGCTCATCTATCGCGGCCAGCGGCTGGTGAACTGGGATCCGGTGCTGAAGACTGCGATCTCGGATCTGGAAGTCGTCAGCGAGGAAGAGGACGGATTCCTCTGGTCGATTTCATATCCATTGAGCGATGGCAGCGGCTCGCTGGTGGTCGCGACGACGCGCCCAGAGACGATGCTCGGTGATACCGCCGTGATGGTGCATCCAGAAGACGAGCGCTACGCGCACCTGATTGGCAGGACGGTGACACTGCCATTGACCGGCCGCGTCATCCCGATCGTCGCCGACGATTACGTCGATCGCGAATTCGGCACCGGTGTCGTCAAGGTCACACCAGCACACGATTTCAACGACTATGCCGTCGGCCTGCGCCACAAGTTGCCGATGATCAACATCTTCACCCGCGAGGCGAAGGTCAACGACAACGCCCCGGACAAATACCGCGGGATCGATCGTTACGACGCACGCAAGATCGTGCTCGCCGATCTTGAAGAAGCCGGTCTGCTGATCGAGACGAAGAAGCACAAGCTGCAGGTGCCACGTGGCGATCGCACCGGCCAGGTGATCGAGCCCTATCTCACCGACCAGTGGTTCGTGAAGATGGACACGCTCGGTGCGCGCGGGCTTGAACTCGCAGAGAGCGGTGCGGTGAAATTCGTCCCGCCGAACTGGATCAACACCTATCGTCACTGGATGGGCAACATTCAGGACTGGTGCATCAGCCGCCAGCTCTGGTGGGGCCATCGCATTCCGGCGTGGTACGACGACGCGGGCAGGATTTACGTCGGCCATGACGAAGCCGGCGTGCGTGCCAGGCACGGACTCGCATCCGATGTTTCATTGCGCCAGGACAACGACGTTCTCGAAACCTGGTTCTCGTCCGCGCTATGGCCGTTCTCGACAATGGGCTGGCCGGACAAGGGTTTGATGGACGTGCGCGGCTTCGACAAGTTCGTGCCGAGCGACGTGCTGGTCACTGGTTTCGACATCATCTTCTTCTGGGTCGCGCGCATGATCTTCATGACCGACCACTTCACCGGCAAGGTGCCGTTCCGCGAGGTCTACATCACCGGCCTGGTGCGCGACGCGCACGGGCAGAAGATGTCCAAGTCCAAAGGCAACGTGCTCGATCCGATCGACCTGATCGACGGCATCGCGCTCAACGACCTCGTCGCCAGGCGCACCTCGGGCCTGATGCAGCCTCAAATGGCCGCGAAGATCGAGAAGGCCACGCGCAAGGAGTTCCCCGACGGCATCCCCGCGTTCGGCGCCGATGCGCTGCGCTTCACCTTCGCCTCGCTCGCCTCCCACGGCCGCGACATCAAGTTCGACCTCAACCGTTGCGAGGGCTACAAGAACTTCTGCAACAAGCTTTGGAATGCGGCGCGTTTCGCGCTGATGAATTGCGAGGGTTTCTCGGCGAGCGGCGCGCCGCAGCCGGCTACCGACGCCGAACGCTGGATCCTCGCCAAGCTCGCGAATGTCATCACGGATGTGGAAGCGCAATTCGCCGCGTACCGCTTCGATCTCGTCTCGCAGGCGCTTTACGAGTTCACATGGAACACGCTCTGCGACTGGTTCCTGGAACTCGCGAAACCCGCACTTCAGGGCGACGACCGCGCGGCCGCAGATTCGACCCGCCACACGTTGCTGTACGTCCTCGAAGCGACGCTGCGCCTGCTGCATCCGCTGATCCCGTTCGTCACCGAGGAAGTCTGGCAGCACGTCGCTCCCAAACTGGGCATCTCCGGAAACGGCATCAGCGTGCAGACGTATCCGCAGGCAAGGGATATCGCAGGCGACCATGCGAACGCCGAGGCCGACATCGAATGGCTGAAGTCGGCGGTGAGCTCGCTGCGCCGCATTCGCAGCGAACTCAATGTCGCGCCATCGAAGCACGTCGCTCTGCTCCTGCAAGGCAGGGATGCGATCGATCACGCACGCATGGAGCGTTTCGACGCCCAACTCAGATTCCTCGCCCGCATCGAATCGGTCGCGTGGCTCGATTCAACCGCCCATGCGCCGCCGGCGTCCGCGGCCCTGATCGGCGAGCTCAAGCTGCTGGTCCCCCTCGCCGGCCTGATCGATCTCGATGCCGAGCGCACGCGCCTGGCGAAGGAAATCGCCCGCGCCGAAGCCGAGATTCGCAAGTGCGAGGGCAAGCTCAGCGAGACCTTCGTCAGCAACGCCCCGGCGGCGGTGGTGGCGCAGGAGCGCACGCGCCTGGTCGACTGGTCGGCCAAGCGCGAAGGGCTCAGCCAACAGCTGGATCAACTCGGCGGTCAGGGATGAGTCCTGCCCGGCGGTCGATTCGATCATCCGAACGGTGCGAGCACGGGTCCCCGATCCGGCATATCCTGAGCGCCGACATCCCCCTCGTCCAATGCATCCGAGCCAACCCATGCGCAACCATCATCCGATCCGTTTCAGCCTCGTTCGCTTTCCCGCATTGATCGCCGTTGCGATCGCGTTCGCGCTGCTGGCCTCGACCGCCGCCAGCGCGGACGACCAGACCGCCAACACGGGCACTCCAGCCACAAGCCCGGCCAACCCCAACCCTGCCCCGCCCCCGAGCAATGTGGTCTACAAGTGGAAGGATGCGCACGGCATTTCCCAGTACTCGCAGCAGCCGCCGCCCAAGGGCGTGAAGTACGAGATCATCGAGAACTCCGGCGCGTCGTCTGCCAGCGACGGCCCGCCGGCTGGCGACCCGAACAGCTCGAATTGAGTTGCGCAAGCTGGGCGCCGCATTGACCCGTTCGTGCAGGCCGCAATAGGCCCGTTCAACGCTGCGGCGGCAGCAACTCCAGCCCCATCACGATAGCGTCCTCGCGGCCTTTCTTCGCGGGGTAATAGCCGTTGCGCCGGCCGATCTCGTTGAAGCCTTCGGAATGGTACAAGGCGATCGCGTTCGGATTGGACGGGCGCACTTCGAGGAACACCTGGTTCGCCCGGTGCCAGCGCGCGAGGTCCAGCAGGCGGCGCACCAGCAGGCGTCCAAGCCCACACCCGCGATGCGATGAGGCCACACAGACGTTGAGGATGTGCGCTTCGCCGGCCGCGGCACTGAGCACGCCATAGCCGACCAGCGCGCCGCCTTCTTCGAGGACCCAGCATTCGTAGCTGGCTGAGAGGCAGTCGCGGAAGATGCCTTCGGTCCAGGGGAATTCGTAGGCTTCGTTCTCGATGCGCATCAACGCCGGCAGATCGCGCGCGTGCAACGCGCGCAGGCGCGGCAGCGGCGCGACGGCGGCGTTCATCGCTGCGCCCGCCCGCTGCGCAGCGCACGCAGGCGCGGCCACAGGACGCGCTTGGCCGACGGGTCGCTGCGCAACGAAGCCAACGAAGGAATCTGTTGCGCGCGCAGCCAGCCCTCCGCATCCGCCATTGTCGCCGGATCCTGTCCGGCCGCACGCACCAAGGCGCACAGCAGGGCGTCCATCGCGACAACAGACGTGGCTGGCACGATGGCGGGCCGATACATGGTGTGGCCGAGCGCCGAAAGGATGCGCTGCTGCTGCGCCGACCAGGCCGTGCTCATGTCGCCCCCTGGCTCGGCGCTGCCTTGCGACGCAGTTTCTGCCACACCCACATCGCCGGTCCGGACGTCGCATACAGCCAGGAAATCGCCAGCAGAAGGAGCGGCGGATAGATGTAGATCGCGACGATGATCAGGATCACCACCAACAGCAGCATGAAGGGCACGCGCTCGGTCGGTGGCGAGGGGTTGGCGCGGCCGCCCTTGAAGCTGGTGTAGCGAAACCGGCTCACCATCAGCAGGCCGGAGCAGATGGTCACGACCAGTGCCGCGTAGCGCAGTTCCTCGCCGCTGTAGTCCAGATACGTCATGGACCAGAC
>DATHOV010000306.1:0-4143 GCA_035484515.1 Lysobacteraceae bacterium | reverse complement strand
GATGCTGTCGGCCGGATAGTCGGCCTGCAGTTGCCTGCGCACGAGATCGACGAAGGCGGGATAGCGGTTGGTGACGATGCCCGGATGCGCGTTGACGTCCAGCGACGTCGCCTTCAGGCGGGTGGCGTCGTCGGCGGTGATCAGGCCGGTCTCGACGAATTCGTCGAGCACCACGTTGCGCCGCTGCAGGGCGCGATCGGGAGAGCGGCGCGGATCGTAGTACGAGGGCCCCTTGATGAGTCCGATCAGCAGGGCGATGTCCTGCGGCGGCAGGGCGCTGAGCGGCCGCCCGAACCAGAACCTCGATGCCGCGGCCACGCCGTGGATCGACTCGTTGCCCAGTTGGCCGAGGTAGACCTGGTTGAGATAGGCTTCGAGGATGGTCTGCTTGTCGAAGCGCGATTCGATGATGATCGCGTACAGCGCTTCGGTGACCTTGCGGTTCAGGCTGCGCTGGTTGGTCAGGAACAGGTTGCGCACGAGCTGCTGGGTGAGCGTGCTGCCGCCCTGCCTGGCGCCGCCCTCGCGTGCGTCGATCCAGACGGCGCGGATGATGCCCCACACGTCCACGCCATGGTGGGTCTTGAAGTTGCGGTCTTCGACCGCCTGCAGGCCGGCCACGAAGAGCGGCGGCACGTCGCCTGCGCGCACCAGTTCGCGTTCCTCCTGGGTCGATCCGTACAGGGCGGCGATGCGCGCCGGGTCGAGCTTCATCGAGCTCACCGCCGCGCCGCCACCCTGCCAGTGCATCGAGGCGACGCTGTCAGCGGCGAGCTGCACCTCGATCTTCGATGGCGCTACCGGACCCTTGATGTCGGCGAACCCGCGGTTGCCGATCAGGAAACGGTCGCCGTTGCGCGCGTAGCTGCCAGGATCGCTGCCCACGCCGTCGTTGCGGTACTGCGCGGCGTCGAGCTCGAGCTGCAGGGTCGCCGCGTCCATGCGCAGGCCGGGGTGGATCTCGACCGCCTGCGCGTACACCGTGGTCGGCACCTGCCACTGCAACTGCCCGAACTTGTCGCGCACTTCGCCGTCGAGCACCCAGATGTAGGGAATCGCCACGCCGAGCAGCAAACCGAACGCCAGCAGCAGCGGATAGAGGATCCAGCGCCACCACGAGCGGCGAGGCGATGCGTCCTCGTCCTGCTCGTCGTCCTCTTCTTCGTCCTCGATCTCTTCGTCCTTGCGCCGCATGGTGCCCTCGGTTTTCCCGCGCAAAGTCTATCAGGCCGCCGCGATGGCCCGGCGCCGCTTGCCGTGGCCAATGGACGCCATTCACAAACACTTCCTGTCGCCGGCTTCTCCCGCGCCGCATGCATGCTTCCAGCACGACGACCTGCCTTCGCTGGCCGCACCGACGGACATCGGACCTTGGCTGGCGTCGGGAGTTCGGACAGGTCCGGATAAAGCCTTGCCCGCCATTCCGGCCCTTGTCGGCTTCCGGGAGGTCTTGCCGCGTTGCCGGATGCACGTCCCGGGAAACAATCCCGGTACGGTGTCTTCGGGCGCCGCGCAGGGTACTCTTTACGACCGTCTCCGATCGCTCCATGCATGGCCGAAAGTCCGCCTTCACCGCCCGGCCGCTTGCGTCGACACGCCAACGACCTGTTCGCGCGCCTGGAGTTCGCCTGGAGGAAGTCGCGCGGCGTCTTCGTACGCACCCAAGCGAGCCTGCAACGCCGTGGCCTGCGCAACACGATCGAGCGCGCCGTGCAGGAACTGCGCGGGGCGCCGGCCATGTCGCAGCTCGCACTGGTGATCCCGGACGCAAGCGCCTTCGCGCCGTTCGCCCTGCCCTGCGCGACGAATCCGGTCGCGAGCATCGTCGTGCCGGTCCACAACCACTTCGCGTACACCCTTGTCTGCCTGCGCGCACTGGCGATGTGCGGCGATGCGACGCCGTTCGAGACCATCGTCGTCGACGATGCCTCGTCGGACGAAACCGGCGAACGCCTGCGCGCAATCGCAGGCATACGCGTGGTGCGCAATGCCGACAACCTCGGCTTCATCGGCGCGAGCAACGCCGGCGCGGCGCTGGCGCGCGGCGAGTACCTGGTCTTCCTCAACAACGACACCGCCGTGCAGCCGGGCTGGCTGGATGCGCTGGTCGGCACGTTCGCAACGAATCCGCGCGCGGGACTGGTCGGCGCGAAGCTGCTCTATCCCGACGGCCGCCTGCAGGAAGCCGGCGGCATCGTGTTCCGCGACGGCTCGGGCTGGAACTGCGGGCGTTTCGAGGATCCGTGCGCCCCGGCATGGAACCATCTGCGCGAGGCCGACTACTGCTCGGGTGCGGCGATCGCGCTGCCGCGTACGCTGTTCGAGCGGCTCGGCGGCTTCGACGCGCACTACGCGCCCGCCTACTACGAGGACACCGATCTGGCGATGAAGGTGCACGCGCAAGGATTGCAGGTGCTGTACCAGCCCGCTTCGGTCGTGGTGCATTTCGAGGGTGTCAGCTCGGGTACCGATATCTCTTCCGGCGTCAAGGCGTACCAGGCAGTGAACCAGGGCAAGTTCCTCGCACGCTGGCGCGATGCGCTCGCGGCGCATCCCGCGCCGGACGCCGACATCCGCATCGCCAGCGAACACCGCGCCGCTCATCGCGTGCTGGTGATCGACGTCTGCACGCCGATGCCCGATCGCGATTCGGGATCGCTGCGCATGCTCAACCTGCTGGCCCTGCTGCGCGAGGAGGGTTGCGCGGTGTCCTTCTTTGCCGACACCCGCGTGCACGACGGACCCTATACCGAGGCCCTGCAGGCACTCGGCGTGCAGGTCTGGTGGAAACCGTGGATCCACAACGTGTCGGCATGGTTCGCCAGGCATGGCGCGCTGTACGACACGATCGTCGTCAGCCGCCATGACATCGCCGCGAACTACCTGGCCCTGGCCCGCCACCATGCGCCGCGCGCGCGTTTCGTGTTCGACACCGTCGACCTGCACTACCTGCGCGAACAGCGCGAGGCTCAGATCGCCGGCAATCCGGCGCTCGTTCGTGCCGCACGCAGGACCCGCGAGCGCGAGTTGCGCATGGTGCGCGCGTCCGACATCACCCTCGTCGTGAGCCCGGTGGAACGGGAACTGCTTGCGAGCGAAGCGCCGGGCGCGCGGGTCGAAGTGCTGTCGAACGTGCACCGCGTGAAGGCCGACCGCGTCGGCTTCGACGCGCGCCGCGGCCTGGTCTTCGTCGGCAGCTACCGGCACCCGCCGAACATCGATGCGGCGGTCTGGATGGCGCGCGAGATCTTCCCCCTGGTCCGCGCGCGTCGCGACGACATCGTCCTGCATCTCGTCGGCGCCTACGCCACGCCGGAGGTGCTGGCACTGGGCGCGCTGCCCGGCGTGCGCGTGCACGGCCATGCGCCCGACCTCGATGCCTTCATGGACGGCTGCCGCATCGGCCTGGCGCCGCTGCGCTACGGTGCCGGCGTCAAGGGCAAGATCAACCTGAGCATGGCGCACGGCCAGCCCGTGGTCGCCACGCCGACGGCCGTCGAGGGCATGCACCTGCGCGACGGCGTGGACGTGCTGGTCGGCGCGGACGCCCAGGGCTTCGCCGACGCGGTGCTGCGCCTGCACGACGATCGCGTGCTGTGGGAATCGCTGGCGCGGAATGGCGTCGAGAACGTCGAACGGCATTTCTCGTTCGACACTGCAAGACAATCCCTGCGGCGCGTGCTGGATTGACCGTCGTCGCGAGCGCGCGGCGCTCAGCGCTTGCTGCCCGCCCTCGCCTGGCGCAGGCGTTCGTCCATCGCCGCGATCGCCGGATCGTCGGGCGTCAGCCGTTTCGCCGAGTCGATCGCACGCTGGGCGGTGTCGAGCTCGCCGGCGCCGATGCGTTCGTCGGCATAGGCGAGCCAGTGCTTCGCCAGGGTCGTGCGCATCGACGGCAGCGAGCGATACGTCGGCTGGACCGTCGTCAGAGCGTCGAAGCAGGCGCTGGCGCGCGCCAGGCTGTTGTCGGTCATCTTCTGCTGGACACAGGCGGCGACGGTGGCCACGAAGCGGCGGTTCGCCGCCACCACGCGCGGGTCGCCCGGCGCGATCTCCGAGGCTTCGTGCAGCTTGTCGAAGGCGCTGTCGCCCGGCGGATCGACCAGTTCGTCGTGCACGAGCGCATGGTCGGCCGCGGCGAGC
>DATHOV010000305.1:0-3551 GCA_035484515.1 Lysobacteraceae bacterium | reverse complement strand
ATCGCCAGGATCACCATCAGCACGCTGACGATCACCGCGAACTGCAGACTCGCGGCGGCCGCCAGACGCGTCGCGCCGGCGCGCTGATCCAGCGCCGCGATCACGATCCCGGAAAGCCGGTCGATGTCTTCGGTCGGCGGCCGGTCCATGCCGCGCACCGCGTGATCCACCGCCAGATACGAGGTGGGATTGCCGGTGTCGTAAAGTCTGAGCGCTTCCAGGTAGCGCGTATGCAGTGCGGCGTGTTCGGCCTGCGCCTTGATGACCGGGGCGGTGTCGAGACCGAGCTTGCCGAAACTGACGCGCGACTGTTCCAGCGCGACCTCGACGGCGACGTATTCGCTTTCGAAGGCCGCAAGATAATGGTCGTAGTCCGCCTTGACCTGCCCGCGCAGGAGCAGATCCTTCCATTCCTGGACCTGCTTCTTGAAGTGGATCGTTGCCTCGTCGCTCGCAAGGATCGACGAAGCGGCCAGGCTGTTCTCCGCCAGGCTATGGTCGAGCCGGGCGTTTTCGGCCTTCTGGGTGTAGATGCCTTCCACGCCCAGCAACGCCATCAGCGCGAGAGTGATCCCGACCAGCAGGAAGAGCTTGGTCTTTATGGAGATGGATTCGAGCATGTTCGCCATGGCTCGCTCTCGGGTATGCGCGATCCGGACCTGCGCCAGGGTCGCGATGGCCGGCCGGATGGATCGGATCGGCAGGGCTTGCGCTGGTATAGGCGAAAACACGGTGGGCGGCAAGGCGACAGGAACCTGTTGCGGAGTAGCGATGCGGCAAATCGCGGTGGCGGAGCGGGGTTTTGCGATGGATGGGAAGCGCAATCAGGTGGACGGAGAGGTGATTTGTCGCAGCGGACGCTTCGATGTCGAGTCAGTCAGTCGGCGGTTTGCCGTGCAGCGTCCGGATGCAGGTGCACGGCCAGCCAGATCGCTCCTTCGGAAACCCGCTCGAGGCTGTGCGGTACGCGTGCCGGCAGGAACAGGTGGTCGCCCGGTTGCAGATGGATGGATCGGCCGTCCACATCCAGGATCGCCTCTCCCTTGACGAGTACGACCCATTCGTCCTGCGGCTGCACGTAGTCCGTCGGGACGATGGCGGCGGAACTGACGATGCGTTCGACCACGAGGTTGCGATGGTTCAGCAGCGTCTCGAAGCGTTCGCCATCGACGGGCGGGTCGGCGTCGGCGTAGAGGTTTCCGGTTCGCATGGCTGGGCTCCGGTCGTTACGGATGGATTTTCGGCGCAGCGCGCCTGCGCAGACCCGCTCATCGCACGGCCCCGCGATCGGCCCGTTGATCGCTGCGGCACGGCCGGATCGCGATGAGCGGGAAGACGCCCGGCGCGCGATCCTCACGGGGGACTGCGAGGATTCGTCTTGCAAAACCTCGCTCGGACACCCATAATTCGCGTTCCACTGCTGCGGGGTGGAGCAGTCTGGCAGCTCGTCGGGCTCATAACCCGAAGGTCGTAGGTTCAAATCCTACCCCCGCTACCAGATACTGCGACAGGAAATTCCTTGTGGATCTCTTGTTGCGCTGGGCTCGCAGCGGCGCGATGCATGCGCTGCTGCGCCGGAATAAGTTGTTACCGGAAGGGGCCCTGATGGGCCCTTTTGCTTTTTCGCGTTCTGCTTTTTCCCGTATCCGACCGTTCACCGAAGACGCCATCGAGAATGTCCGACCGCCAGACCGAAATCGCCGCACTGCTCGCGCCGACCGTCGCCTCCATGCAGCTCGAACTGCTGGGCGTGGAGTTCGCGCAGTCGGGCGCGCATGCGCTGCTGCGGCTTTACATCGACGTGCCGTATATCGATGCGCCCGGGCGCACGGTGACGATCGAGGACTGCGAGGCGGTGAGCCGGGAAGTGTCGGCGGTGATGGACGTCAACGATCCGATCGCATCTCAGTACACCCTGGAAGTGTCCTCGCCGGGCATCGATCGTCCGCTGTTCACCTTGGATCATTTCGTGAAGCACGTCGGCGAGTCGGTGAAGATGAACCTGCAGATTCCGCTGAACGGCCGTCGCCGCCTGCAGGGCGTCATCGCCCGCGTGGAAGGCGAGGACATCACGTTGCGCATCGACGATGCCGACATCGTGGTGCGGCACGAGAACATCGAAAAGGCGCGGCTGGTCCCGGACTGGGCCGCGTTGGGATTGGCGCCCGACAAGAAGAAGGCGCCGCGCAAAAAGGACGGCAGGCGCAAGCCGGGTCCGTCATTCCACGACAACGATAACGGCGCGGATCGACCGCCCGTCACGGAGCACGAACGATGAGCAAAGAGCTGTTGATGGTGATCGATGCGGTCGCCAACGAGAAGGGCGTCCCGCGCGAGGTGATCCTGCAGGCGATGGAGGCTGCGCTGGCTTCGGCCGCGAAGAAGTCCTATCACGACCATGACGTGGTCGTGCGCGTGTCGATCCATCCCAAGGACGGCAGCTACGAGACGTTCCGGCAGTGGGAAGTCGTGGCCGACGACGTCGTGATGGAATCGCCGGACCGCCAGCTGCGCCTGATGGACGCGCTCGACGACAACGCCGAGGCGGCGGTCGGCGACATCGTCGAGGAGCAGATCGAGAACGCCGAGTTCGGCCGCATCGAGGCGCAGGCCGCCAAACAGGTGATCGTGCAGAAGGTGCGCGAGGCCGAGCGCGCGCAGGTCGTCGAGGCCTGGCAGGATCGCATCGGCGAGCTCGTCACCGGCATCGTCAAGCGCGCCGAGCGCGGCAACATCTACGTCGACCTCGGCGGCAACGCCGAAGGCTACATCCCGAAAGACAAGGCGATCCCGCGCGACACGCTGCGCCCGGGCGACCGCGTCAAGGGCTACCTGCTGGAAGTGCGCGCCGAAGCGCGCGGGCCGCAGCTGTTCATCAGCCGCGCCGCGCCGGAATTCATGATGGAGCTGTTCAAGCTCGAAGTGCCGGAAGTCGGCCAGGGCCTGGTCGAGATCAAGGCCGCGGCGCGCGATCCGGGCGACCGCGCGAAGATCGCGGTGCTCGCGCACGACCGCCGAACCGATCCGATCGGCGCCTGCATCGGCATGCGCGGTTCGCGCGTGCAGGCGGTGAGCAACGAGCTCAACGGCGAGCGCGTCGACATCATCCTGTGGAGCGACAACGCCGCGCAGTTCGTGATCAATGCGATGGCTCCGGCCGAAGTGCAGTCGATCATCGTCGACGAGGAGCGCCACTCGATGGACCTCGCCGTCGCCGAGGACAAGCTCGCGCAGGCGATCGGCAAGGGCGGCCAGAACGTGCGCCTCGCCAGCCGTCTCACCGGCTGGCAGCTCAACGTGATGACCCAGGATCAGGTCACCGCCAAGAGTGAGTCCGAGCAGGAGGCTGCGCGCCAGCTGTTCATGGACAAGCTCGAGGTGGATCAGGAAATTGCCGTCATCCTGGTGCAGGAAGGCTTCTCCAGCATCGAGGAAATCGCCTATGTGCCGAGCGCCGAGCTGCTGGCGGTGGAAGGCTTCGACGAGGACATCGTCGAGGAACTGCGCGCGCGTGCCCGCGATGCGCTGCTCACCGACGCGCTGGCGGTGGA
>DATHOV010000304.1:0-3046 GCA_035484515.1 Lysobacteraceae bacterium | reverse complement strand
TGCCGGCCATCCCGCTCCGGTCGAGCACATGACCAAAGGCAAGGAAGCGCCGAAGCCTGCGGAGTCGAAGAAGGATGATCACGATCATCACTGAAGCCACCCGCTGCGCCTGACTGCAGCGCGCCCACTCTGCGCGCCCGAACGGGCGTGCAGAGATTTTCCAGGCCTGCGCGTACACTTGCGCGCTTTCGTCCTGATCGAAATCCGCGCCCATGCATGACCTGATCCGCGTCGTCCTCCTCGGCATCGTCGAGGGCATCACCGAATTCCTGCCCGTCTCCAGCACCGGCCATCTGCTGATCGCCGAGAAGCTCGGCCTCGGCGAGCGCTCGGACCTGTTCAACGTCGGCATCCAGGCCGGTGCGATCCTCGCGGTGACGTTCATCTACTGGTCGCGGATCCGCGAGTTGTTCGCGAACTGGCGCGACCCGGTCAATCGCGACTACCTGTTCAAGCTGATCGTCGCGTTCCTGATCACGGCCGTGCTGGGCTTCATTTCGGAAAAGCTCGGATTCAAGCTGCCCGTCACCATCACGCCCATCGCCTGGGCCCTGGTGATCGGCGGATTCTGGATGCTCGGTGCCGAGACACTCGCGGCGCGACAACCGGATCGGACCGCGGTCACGTGGCCGGTGGCGATCCTGGTCGGCATCGCGCAGATGGTCGCCGGCATCTTCCCGGGCACGTCGCGCTCGGCGGCATCGATCTTCACCGCGATGCTGGCCGGCACCAGCAACCGCGCGGCGGCCACCGAGTTCTCGTTCCTCGTCGGCATCCCGACGATGTACGCCGCGACCGGTTACCTGCTGCTCAAGGCGCTCAAGGGCGGCGGCGCCGCGCACGAGGACTGGACCGCGCTGGCCGTCGGGTTCGTGGTCTCGCTGATTGTGGGTTTCGTCGCGGTGAAATGGTTGCTCGGCTACATCCGCTCGCACCGTTTCACGCCGTTCGCGATCTACCGCATCGCGCTGGGCATCGCGTTGCTGGTCTGGATGCCGTCTGCCTGAGCCGCCCGCAACGAGTGTTCAATAGCGCGCGAAATACGGGATCGCCATCAGTGCCACGCCGATCCCGATCGTCGCCCACGCGCTGTCGATGAAGTAGGGATAGACCATCAAAGCGATGCCGCAGAGCAGGGGCGCCGCCCTGCCCTGCTTCTTGCCGTAGATGAAATAGCCCATGCCGACCGAGCTGAACACCAGCCCCCAGAACAGCCAGGCCGTCATGCTCATGCCTGTCGCTGCGGGTGCAGCGAGTACGTCCCGTAAGTCAGTGCCTCGTCCAGCACATGCCCGTGCATCGCGCGCAGCGCGTCGTTCGCGGTGAAGCGTTCGGGCAGGTCGAGCGTGGCCACGTCCAGCGCGAACAGGCGGAAGAAGTAGCGGTGCATCCGCGGGTCGTTCGACGGCGGGAACGGTCCGTCGTAGCCGCGATAGTCGCCGCCCATCGTCGCATCGCCGGCGAACCAGAACGTGTAGTCGTTCAGTCCGTGCCGTGCGGCATGCGGGCCTTGCGGATCGCGCTTGCCGCCGACGGCGACGCCGTCCGACCACGCGCCTTCGGCGATCTGCCGCACATCGCCCGGGATGTCGACCATCGCCCAGTGGACGAAGTCGCAGCGCGGCTGTTCGATGGGGATCTCGACGCCGGGCTTGCCCACCATCTCCGCCACGGTCGGCGCGTCCGGATCGACGCACAGCAGCACGAAGGATTTCGTCCTTGCAGGCACTTCGCTCCACGCCAAGTGCGGATTGCGGTTGTCCGAGAACGTGTCCGCCGCGCCTTCCTTGCGCCCCATCGCGAACGCCGCGGGGATGCGCGCACCGTGCGCGAAGCTGTCGCTGTGCAACTTCATGGAGTCCTCCGGAACGAGCCGTCGTGGATCGTCATTCTCGTGCAGCGGCGGACACGATGCATCAGCCCGCGACAATGTTCCCGGCCGCCGCCGGCTGCCGCATCTGCCGCGGGCCGACCACGCGGTTGCGCCCGCTGCGCTTGGCGACGTACATCGCCTGGTCGGCGCGACGGAGCATCGTGACCAGGTCGTCGTCGCCCTCGAGCAGGGCGATCCCGATCGAAACGCGCAGCGGCACCGGCTCGCGCTGGATCGCGAACTGTGTCGCTGCCACCTCATTGCGCAGGCGTTCAGCGGCGCGGAAAGCGCCGGCCTCGTCGCTGTCCGGCAGCACCACGGCGAACTCTTCGCCGCCCAGTCGCCCGAGCAGGTCGCCCGGACGCAGGGACGCCTGCAGCATGGCGACCAGGGCCTGCAAGGCGGCGTCGCCTGCGCCGTGACCGTAGCGGTCGTTGATCTGCTTGAAGTGGTCGGCGTCCACCAACAGCACCGCCAGGTCGCGGTCGTGCCGCCGCGCGACCGCGATCGCGTCGGCCGCCGATTCGTCGAGCGCGCGGCGGTTGCTGATCCCGGTCAGCGGATCGAGCATCGCCTGGCGCACCAGTTCCTGGTTGAGGCGGTCGTTGCACATCGACACGAATCCCAACGTGGCCACGATCGGCAGAAAGGAAGCCATCCCGAACACCGCCGCCTGCATCGGGGTGACCGTGAAGGGCGACGTCAGCGCGTCGTGGCGCAAGCCCTCGTAGACGCTGCGGACCACCAGCACCAGGGCCGGAAACAGCAGCGAGATCGCGGTCAGCAGGTTGCTGCGCCGGCGCGGCCCGCCACCGCGCAGCAGCGCGGTCACGGACATGAAGAACGAGACCGCTATCAGCAGCGACACCGACACCAGGCGCATGCGCGGGCTCGGATACACGAAAGTGAAGAGGATTTCCGAGGCGGCCACCAGGGGGACCGGCGCGTAGACTAGCGCCAGCCTGTCGGCGCGGCCGACGAAGCGCCGCAGCGAATGCAGCTGCAGCGCATAGGACAGGCTCAGCGCCGCATTGGCGACCACGATCGAGTACAGGTCGGGGATCTGCCCGCGCAAGCCGTACAGCACCCAGGCCACCGGCTGCAGTCCCATCGAGGCGATCCACAGGCGCAGGCCCGGTCGCTGCGAGGTCGGGTAGTCGTGCAGGGTGAACG
>DATHOV010000303.1:0-3261 GCA_035484515.1 Lysobacteraceae bacterium | reverse complement strand
TGTCATGTCGAAGATCGGGCTCCTGCCCGACTTCGACGAAAACGGTCGCGGCAGAGCCGCGCCTCGTTTCCGCTACGGTCGCTCCGCGACCTTCACGTTGGCTGTCTGCGCCAGGTCCTCGGCACAGGTGAGTCTTTGTCGAATGCGAGGCGCCCAGTCGCGGGCGCGTGCACTCTCGCACTTCCGATCAGGGCAATTGCTCCAGCCGATCCAGCAGCGGCGATCGTGTCGCACCCGCCGCGATCCAGGCCTTCCATCGCCCTTGCAGCGCGGCCCGCGCGGTTTCGGCCTCTTCCATCGCAGCGAACGCGACGAAACAGCCACCGCCGCTGCCGGTCACGCAGGCCGTGCCGAATCCTGCCAGCGCGTCGAGTGCTGCCGCGATCTCCGGCTCGCACCGACGCAGCACCGGCTCGAACGCATTGCCCGAAACTCGCCCCGAAACGAAGGCTGATATTGTCGTCGGCGCTGCATCGCGGGTCAATTCAGGTTTGCGGAACAGCTCGGCGGTCGACGCGTGGACGTCCGGATCGACGATCAGGTACCAGCGTCGCGGAAGCTCGATCGGCGTCAGTTGCTCGCCGATGCCTTCGGCCCAGGCGTTATGGCCGCGGACGAAGACCGGCACGTCGGCGCCCAGGCGCAGGCCCAGCTCGGCCAGCCGGTCCGTGCCCAGGTGGGTCTTCCACAGGCGATCGAGCGCGACGAGCAGGGTTGCTGCGTCCGAGGACCCGCCGCCGAACCCGCCGCCCATCGGAATGCGCTTTTCGATGGCGATGTCGCAACCCTGCGCGCAGCCCGTATCGGCTTGCAGCAGTCGCGCAGCGCGCACCGCCAGGTCGGATTCCTCGGGCACGGATTCGTTGCCCGCGATGCGCCGGATGGCGCCGTCGTCGCGAACGCGAAGGCGGATGCCATCGCCCCATTCGAGCAACTGGAAGGCGGTCTGCAGCCGGTGATAGCCATCTTCGCGGCGGCCGACGATGCGCAGGAACAGGTTGAGCTTGGCCGGCGCCGGCCACTGGCTCCAGCCCGCTTCGTCGGCCTGCGGACTCACGGCTGCTTCGTGTCCCAGTTGTCGACGGACAGCCGCACGTGGTCGTCGCCCTGCGAGGCGAAGACCTTCGTCGGCAGCGGCGTCGCGCCGCCGGCGTCCCAGGCGCGGTATTCGACCGACCAGCCGTTCTCGGTCAGCAGGGACGGCATGCCGTCGGCAGCGAATTGCAGGTGCGCATCCGTGCCTGCACGTGCTCCACGCGCCCAGGCGGCGAGCGCGTCGATCGGCACCACCCAGCCGAGCGTCTGGTACAACATCTGCTGGGCGTCGTCGCCTTCGCGGGTGCCGCCTTCGAGGCCTTCCAGGCGCACATGACCGTTCTCGCGCACCATTCGCCAGCTTTGCCGGGTGACCGGCGCGCTCAGGCGGATATCGAAGTCGGCGCCATGCTGGGACCAGTCGATGCGTCCGCTGCCGCCGTCCTTGCCATCGCTGATCGCGATGCGGCCGCTGAGCGACCAGTCCGGATGCGTCGCCAGTGCCGCCTCGCGATCGGCCTGCGCCTTGAGCAGGTCGGCATCGGGTGCGCGGCGCACCGGCTGCTGCGCGCAGGCGGCCAGCAGGACGATGAGGAGAAAGATCCCGATTTTCGGGAAAATCGGGGTCCGTCCCCTGTTTCCCTTCATGGTTTGTAGGTCTGCATCATGCGCTGCATGGCGCGGTTGTCCTTGTCCAGCGCGATGCCTTGCTTCCACACCGCGCGCGCGCCGTCCTTGTCGCCACCCAGCCACAGCACTTCACCCAGGTGCGCGGCGATCTCCGGATCCTTCAGCAGGGCGAAGGCGCGGCGCAGGTTGTGCAGGGCCTCGACGTCCCGTCCGAGCCGGTGCTGCACCCAGCCCAGGCTGTCGAGGAAGGCGGGCGAATCCGGTTGCAGTTGCAAGGCCTTCTCGATCAGCGCCTGCGCTTCGGCGTAGCGGTCGGTGCGATCGGCCAGGGTGTAGCCCAGCGCGTTGAGCGCATCGGCATTGGTGGGATCGGCGGTGACGATCACGCGCAGGTCCGCTTCGGCTTCGGCGACGCGATCCATGTCCTCCAGCAGCAGCGCGCGCCCGTACAACAGGTCCTGGTCGCCGTCGAAGAACGCCAGCCCGCGGTCGAAGGCGGCGAGCGCCTCGTCCTTGCGGGCGTGCCTGGCGAGGAACTCGGCCTCGATCCGGAAACTGTCGACCTGCGCGTCCATGCTGGACGTCGCATCGCTGTGCTGCGCGCGCAGGATCGCCAGGGCGCCCGCGAGGTCGCCGCGCGCTTCGAGGACGATGGCGACCCGGTTCTGCGCGTCGTCGTGCGCCGCCCCGTCCGTCACGCCGCGATACCAGGCAAGCGCCTCGTCGTAGCGTTTGAGGTACTCGGCAAGTTGACCCAGCAGCAGGCTGCGCTCGTCATCGTGCGTGGACGACTGCGTCTTGACCTCGGCGTACAGGGCAGCCAGGCCGGCGCTGTCTTCGGCCTTGGCCAGATAGGCCGCGCGCGCGATGTAGCTGGTGTCGTCCTGCGTGCCTTTCGCCATCGTCGCCGCGGCGGTCTTCAGGTCGTCGAGTTGCACGTAGGCGGCCGCAGCCAGATCGCGCACATGGGCATCGCCGCCACCGAGCGACAGCGCGTGATCGACCGCCTGGATTGCCGCGGCGCGGTCGCCGTGTTCGGAAAGACGCGCGGATTCGAGCAGCCATGCGCGCGGCTCGCGGGGAAAACGCCGCACCACGTCGCCGACGACGCGTTGGGTCAGCGCGGGATCGCCGAGCCGTCGCGAGAGTTCGCCGAATGCGAGCCATGCATCGATGTCCGCAGGCCAGTGGCCCTGCGCGAACAGGTCGTCGGCGACCAGCGTGGAGGTCGGTTTGTCGGTCGCCGAGGCGAGCACGCCGATGACGCGCTTCCAGCCATCGCCGCCGGCATTGAGCATCGCGAGCAGATCGCTTCGCGCGCCTGCACGATCGCCCTTGCGCAGGGCGAGCAGGGCCGTGTCGGCGGCAAGATCGTCGGATTTCGGGTCCAGTTGCCGCCAGCGTGCCAGCGAGCGCTCGGCAAGCGCGTCCTCGTGCACGATCAGGGCGATCTCGGCGGCACGCTTGGCCAGCGCGGGATCGCTGGATCCGGATGCGGCCTGCAGGTATTTCGCCGCCGCCTGCCTGTCCTCGCCACCCTGCAGGGCGAATTCGCCTTGCAGGGTCGTGGCCAGTACGTCGCTTGAAGTGGCGCCG
>DATHOV010000302.1:0-2759 GCA_035484515.1 Lysobacteraceae bacterium | reverse complement strand
ACCTGCTTGCGGCATGGCAGGCATACATCACCGGCAACTGAGCAAGGGGAATCGCGAAACCTGGCCCCGCGGATCGACCATCAATACAGCCAGGGGATCAGCCGCCTGGTACGCGCGCAGTAGGTGCGATAGGTGTCGCCGAACGCGGCCAGCAGCGCCGCATCCTCCTCGTGGATCCGGTACAGGTACAGGCAAGGCGTGACGCCCATGATCACCGCCATGCTCAGCCAGTTGCCCAGCGCCAGACTGAAGCCGAGGTAGGCGAGCAGGGCGCCGAGGTAACTCGGATGCCGCACGAGTCGGTACAGCCCGGTCTGCAGCAATCGATGATCCGTGCGGACCGCCACGTTCGGGGTATGGAAACGACCGAGCTGCGCGATCGCGGTGCTGCGCACGACGATACCAATCGTCAGCACGACCAGGCCCGCGATCTGCAAGGCGGCCGAATGCGTCGCGCCGAAAGTGCCGAACGCCAGGCCGATGCTGATCCACAGCGCCAGCATGCTGCCGATCATGATCAGGCCCAGGGAAAACCGGTCGCGGTTCTCGGCCGCGCCGGTCGTGTGCCGAAAGACGAACAGGCTGTCTACGAACATCCACAAGAAGAAAGCGGCGATGGCGATGTTGCGCAGGTCGGTCATGGGAGTGCCTGGTTTTTCTGAAGCGAAGCTATGGACGAAACGATGGATCAAGGAATGCATGTTCGACTCGCGCAGCCTGTTCGATTGCACGCAAAATGCGTCGGGGCATCATGAAGCCATGGTGCTGAGGGTGCTCATCACATCTGCCGGAAGAGATGCAGATAACTGCGGCTCACCGGCAATACATCGTTGCGACCTTTCAGGTGGATGTCCGCGGTCTCGTTCTCGCCGCGGACGACGTGGCTGACCGCACGCAGATTCACCACCACCGAGCGGTGCACCTGCACGAACTGCGCGGCGTCGAGTTGGGCGACGAGTTCCTTCAGCGGCATGCGGATCAGCGCCTCGCCGGGCTTGCCGCCGTCGCCGCGCCAGGCGATCAGGGTGTACTTCTCGTCCGAGCGCAGGAAGTCGATATCCTCGACCGGAATCATGCGCAAGGCCTGTCCGACCGACGCGCGGATCCATTGCAGCGGGGCAGGGCCCGCCTTCTTCTGCAAGCGCGCGGCGAGTTGTTCCAGCAAGGCATCGATGTCGGGCGTGGGCTGCGCGGCGCGCAGTCGCTCCTGCAGGCGCGCGACGGTGTCGGCCAGGCGTGCTGGCTCCACCGGTTTCACGAGGTAGTCGAGCGCGCCTTGCTCGAAAGCCTGCAATGCGTACTGGTCGAATGCGGTGACGAACACGAGGTGGGCGCGGCGACCGATCTGGCGCGCGGCCTCCACGCCCGACAGTCCCGGCATGTGCACGTCGAGAAAGCAGATGTCGGGCCGCTGCGCATCGAACATCGCGACCGCCTCGCGGCCGTTGCGCGCTTGCGCCACCACGTCCAGTCCGGGCCATGCCTCGGCGAGCATGCGTGCGAGCGACTTGCGCAGCAGCGGCTCGTCGTCGGCGATCAGCGCGGTCGGATGCGAACCGCTCATGCCGAAGCCCTGCGCGCGGGGAAGTCGAGTTCCGCACACACACCATGTGGCTGCAGCGGGGAGAGGCGCAGTTGCGCGTCGCCCCCGAATGCGAGTTGCAATCGCTCGCGCAGGTTCGACAGCCCCGTGCCCAGGCCTTCGCTGGAGTGACCGAGCCCCATGCCGGTGTCGATAACGTCGGCGCGGCAGCGGCCGTCCTGCAGACGCACGCGCACTTCGATGCGTCCGCCTTCCTCGCTCGGATCGATGCCGTGGCGCACGGCGTTCTCGACCAGGGTCAGCAGGGTCATCGGCGGACAGTCCATCGGCAACGCCGCATCGTCGGCGTGCAGGGTGAACTGGAGGCGGTCGGGCATGCGCATGTGCATCACTTCAAGATACGCGCGCACGAGGTCGATTTCCTGCGCGAAAGTGGTCGCCGGTCCGTGCAATCGGGGCACTGCAGCGCGCAGGTAGGCGATCAGGTTGTCGAGTACGGACGATGCCTGCGGCGATCCGGAATCCACCAGCTCGCGCACGTTGGCGAGCGTGTTGAACAGGAAATGCGGCTCGACCTGCGCCTGCAGCAAGCGCAGGCGCGCGTCGGTCTGTTTGCGCTCGAATTCGCTGCGTTCGAGCTCGAAAGCCAGCGCCTGCCGTTGCGCCTCGCCGTTGATCTGCCCGATCAGCGCCGCCACCGCCATCCATGGCCCCAGCAGCAGGCCCATGAAGGTCATGAAGCCGAATCCCGTCAGGCGATCGCTGTCGTGCCACCACGCGACCGGGTCGCCGATCGTCGTGACCGTATAGGCGGTCAGGGTCGCGATCGGTATCGCGAGCGCCACACCCGCAACCTGCAGCACCCAGCGCGCGAGCCATGCCGGCAGGTGTGCGGGCCATCGCTCGAAGACACCGAAGGCCAGCACCGCGAGCAACCCGATGAACAGGAGGCGCCCCGTCAGGATGGCGTACGACACCTTCCAGCCCGGGGCCAGCAGCAGGTTGAACAGCAGGCACACGCCGAGCGGATACTTCACGCGCTGCCAGCCGAGCATGCGCGCGAAGCCCTGGGGTGGCGGCGGAATGATCGCTTCCATCATGGCGTGACGATAGCAACGAACGCTGCTGCCGTGGATGGTCAAGCAGCCGTCTTGTTGCCAGCGCGACTCACTTCCATCGCTCGCCGGGCTTCTTCACATAGTTGGCATACACGTAC
>DATHOV010000301.1:0-3524 GCA_035484515.1 Lysobacteraceae bacterium | reverse complement strand
GCGTTCGAACGCGACACGACGGCTGATCGACGAGAACCGCTGGCGGGCGCTCCGTTACGGACTGCGGGCCATGTTCATCGACGAGGCGCGCGACGATTGCGTGACGGTGGCGCAGCAGCTCGCCGAAGTGCGCGAACTTGTGAAGCCCGATGCGGCTGCGCTCGGCGCTGGCGCGATGCTGGATCATCTCGATCGCATCCTTGAACGCGGCACGAGTGCGGACCGGCAGCTCGCCGTCTACGACGCCAGGCGCAAGGCCGGCGCCAGCCATCTGGAGGCGTTGAAAGCGGTCGTGGACTGGTTGCTCGCAACCACTTCGCCGACGCAGGGCGCGCGCAGACCGGCCATGTCTCGTCCCGCCGAACGCGCGTTCGACTCGCCGCACGGGCCGGCGGCGGCATGAACGCCAGGAGCCATCGCAAGTTGATGATCGGGCTGTCGCCGCGGCTGCTGCACCAGGCGCCGGCGGAGCTCGGTTTCCCTGGCAAGACGCTGCAGTATCTCGAGCAATCGGTGGCGCACTGGGTGATGTCGATGGATGCGCTGGTGGCGATGATTCCGACTGTGCAGCGCGATTCGCTGATCCGCCGCGCGCTCATCGACATCGCCGACTACGCCGATGCCCTCGATGGTTTGATCCTGCAAGGCGGCGCCGATGTCGACCCGCGCGCATACGGCGAGGTCGCTACCAACACGATCGGTCCGATCGACGTGGTGCGCGATCGTTTCGAGCTCGATCTCCTGCGCGCATTCATTGCCGCAGACAAGCCGGTCCTGGGCATCTGCCGCGGCATGCAGTTGATCAACGTCGCCTTCGGCGGAACCCTGCATCACGACCTGTGCGCAGATGGCGCGACCGAGAACTGGCACGCGCATGTCGATGCCTATGACCGTCACGTGCACCCGTTGCGCATCGTCGCGGGATCGTGGCTCTCCACGTTGTACGACGGCGCGACCGAAAGCCTCGTCAACTCCATCCATCACCAGGGTGTCAAGAGACTGGGGAGCGGACTGACCATCGAAGCCCGCGCCGACGACCATGTCGTCGAAGCCATCCGCGGCGACGCACGTGGATTCGTCCTGGGAGTCCAATGGCACCCCGAATTCCATGACGGCAGCGATCCGCTGCTGCTCCCAGCCGACCCGCTGATGCGCGCATTCCTCGATGCGGCGAAACAGCGATGCGCTTGTCCGCTCGACGCAGGGTAACTGCGCGGCTCTCGATACCCGCCTTTCGAATCACGCCTTCTTCGATCCAGCCGGTGGCAACGGGTCATGTGGGGGCACGGGGCCAGTTCCGGATCCAGCCATTGGTTGGCCAGATCGTATGGGCAACGATCCCGCGCCCACCGGCGAGCCCGTGGCATGAACCGCTCCGCCTTCCGCCACGACCGCATCGCAGCGGATCGGGTTGCCTGGCGTGCGGATGCAACTGCATCGCGAGCGGATCAAACTGCATCCCGAGTGGATCAAACTGCTTCGCGAGCGGATCAAGCTGCATCCCGAGCGGATCAAACTTCATCGCCAGCGGATCAAACTGCATCCCGAGCGGATCAAGTTGCCTGCGCGTGCCGGAAGTTGCATCCGGTGCAGATCAAGTTGCATCCCATGCAGATCAAGTTGACTGCCGTGCGGATGAAGTTGAATCGCGTGCGGATGAAGTTGAAGCCCGTGCGGATGAAGTTGATTGCCGTGCCGATGAAGTTGCATCCGCTGCGGATCAAGTTGGCGCCGCATGGATCAAGTTTCATCCGCAGCGCAGGCAGTTTCCTTTCCAGCAGATCAAGCTTTCGCTCGAGGCGGTGCGCGTGCCCCGCGGCGCCCGCAGACCGCAGACGACGCGGCCGCAGACGGTTACGCGGCGGTTCCAGGTGTGTCCGTCGGAGCCGCAAACGCCCGGAAGTCGAGGTCTGCGCTCTGTGGATCGAGACGCCCTCATGGCCATTCCCGCCGCATGGCCGTCAAAGCGGCGCGTCCTGCGCCAGATACCGGCTCGGCGGCACGCCGACCACACGCTTGAACATTGTGGTGAATGCCGACGCGCTCTCGTAGCCGAGGTCGAAGGCGATCGTGGTGATCGGTTCGCCTGCAGTCAGGCGCGGCAGGGCGGCGAAGATCGAGGCCTGCCTGCGCCAGTTGGCGAAGCTCATGCCGGTCTCGGCGCGGAAATGGCGGGTGAAGGTGCGCCGGCTCATCGCCAGGTCGCCGCACCAGTCGTCGATCGATTCGTGCGGTGTGGGATGTTCCAGGTAGGCGCGGCAGCGTCCGGCCAGCCGTGCATCGGTGGGAAACGGGATGTCCAGCGGCAGCACCGGCGCACGGATCACTTCCTTGACCAGCAGCGAAAAGATCAGGTCGGTGCGCGATCCCTTCCTGAAAGGCAGCGGCAGGTCGGCGGTCTCCAGCAGCAGTTGGCGCACCAGCGCGGTGATGCCGATCACCCGGCAATCCGTCGGCAGGCGTTCGTCGACGCCGGCTTCCACATAGATGCTGCGGGTGCTGACGTGCACCAGCGCATGCACGTCGTGCTGCATGCCTGCAGGTATCCAGACGGCGCGCTCGGTTGGCACGATCCAGCGGCCAGCCTCGGTCGTGACGACCATCAGGCCCGTCGATGCGTACAACAATTGCGAGCGCCGGTGGCTGTGCGCGCCGACGCGGTGGCCGGTCGGGTACTCGTTCGCGGTGGCGACGATGGGGCCGGGGAGGGAGTCGGCTTTGCTGGCGTGGATGTCGCGCATGGGGGTCCGCTCGCCGGATGAGCCTGCTGTTGTAGCCCGGATGTAAATCCGGGGCTTTCTGGCGCTCGATCCCGGATTTACATCCGGGCTACAACTCTGCGCGAAAAGCGGCTTCGTCGGAGGTCCAGTCAAATTGCCTACTACTGAAGGAACCGAAACGTTCCGGCGACTCTTGCTCTTGGCCCAGTCTAGAAGAAAACCGACCCATTCGATAATGTGGGCACGCCCGCGGAGCGGTTGAATAGGCCCATGAACGAGACAGCCATCGCTTCGCCCATCGGGGATTCCCCGGTTTCGCCGCCGGCCCCGATCGAATCGCCGGTCCAATCGGCCGCACGCACTGCGTTTCCGATCCTGCTGACGTTGAGTTTCTGCCACCTGCTCAACGACATGATCCAGTCGCTGCTGCCGGCGATCTATCCGTTGCTCAAGCAGAGCTTCTCGCTCAGCTTCGCCCAGATCGGCCTGATCACGCTTACCTTCCAGGTCACCGCTTCGCTGCTGCAGCCCTTCGTCGGCATCTACACGGACAAGCGGCCGCTGCCCTACTCGCTGGTGATCGGCATGGGTTTCACGCTGACCGGCTTGCTGCTGCTGTCGCAGGCGCCGAGCTTTCCGATCCTGCTGTGCGCGGCGGCGCTGGTCGGTTCGGGCTCGTCGGTGTTCCACCCGGAATCCTCGCGCATCGCGCGGATGGCATCGGGCGGACAACACGGATTCGCACAATCGGTCTTCCAGGTCGGCGGCAACATCGGCTCGGCGAGCGGGCCGTTGCTGGCGGCC
>DATHOV010000300.1:0-2991 GCA_035484515.1 Lysobacteraceae bacterium | reverse complement strand
AGTAGTGCAAAACGAGATGAAAGGCCTACCCGCATAGCGGGAATGGACCCCCACGCCCTGAATTTCTCTTGTGGATCGAACGACGATCGCGAAATCGGCAAGGCGCTCATCGCGCGAACACCGAGTTTTTCAACGGAATAGACCCATTCGCGACCTCGGCGAACGGCAGATATCGGGTAGCGAATCCGTGTCGGGACAGCTGCATTCGACGCACGATCGTCAGCATGCTTGACAAGATACATAAGCGCTAATATATTCCCGTCCCATGAAGCTCGGACTCGGAACCCAATTGCGCCATTTGCTCGAACTGCTCGACGGCGCGGTGGAAGCCGCATACGCCGCGGCGGGCCTGCGCTATCGGCCGCGCTATACGCCGGTGATGCGTGCCTTGATCGCTCTCGAGCCTTCCACGATCGGCCAGATCGCCGAGGCCGCGAAGATCACCCAGCCGGCAGCGACGCAGACGGTTGCCTTGATGATCAAGGAAGGGCTGCTCGTCTCCGAATCCGGGCCGGTCGATGGACGCCAGCGCCTGATCCGCCTGTCGCCGCGCGGTCGCGCGATGCTGCCGCGATTGCGCGAATGCTGGCAGGCGACGCAGATGGCCGCCGACAGCCTCGACGCTTCGCTGTCGCGCCCGCTGTCGCAATCGCTGGACGAAGCGATCGCGGCCCTGGATGTGGATTCGTTCGCCAGCCGGATCGCGAAAGCCCGCACGCAGTTGCCCCATGCGGTGCCGCCGGTTGGCAAAGCCACCGTGAAGCAGCGCAACGCCAGCACCGGCAAGGATGCCGCGAAGAGAAAGCGCACGACCGCCGCATGACCGCCAGCCCTGTGGGGCGTGGGGGTACCAGGACAACCGTTGTCGAAAACCGGACCGGGTCGTCGCGCCGATGCGCATCGACAGGGGAAAGTGTTGCCCCGAGTTTCACTACCGACGAGAGAGGACTCGACATGAAAGGACCTATCGGCATGATCCGTCGCGCACCCAAGCGCACCGCGCTGGCGCTGTTGCTGACCGTCGCAGCGGTGGTCGGCGTTGTCGCATGGCCATCGTTCGCCGGACACCGCGGCCCGCCGCAGAAGGACATGGCCATCGACGCGGCCACGCGCAAGGCGGTCGTCGATACCCTGATCGCCGACCTCGACACGTACTACGTGTATCCCGACAAGGGCAAACAGTTCGCCGCCTACCTGCGCTCGCGGCAAGGCAGCGGCGCCTACGACGCGGTGACCAGCGCCGAGGCGTTCGCCGATCTGCTGACCAGCGACCTGCAGTCGGTCGGCAAGGATGGCCATCTGGAGGTGCGTTACGGCGAGGACGGATTTCCGGAGCTGGGCAAGGACGGCAAGCCATCGCCCGAAAGCCAGGCGCAGGATCTGGCCGATGAAAAGCGCCACAACTACGGCGTCGAAACGGTCGGACGCCTGCAGTGCAACATCGGCTACCTCGAACTGAAGTCCTTTGCCGAGCCGGAACGAGTGAAGCAGCGATTCGCTGCAGCGATGACCCTGCTCGGCGACACCCGCGCGTTGATCATCGACCTGCGCAGGAACCATGGTGGCGAACCCGAATCCGTCGCGCTGCTTGCGAGCTATCTGTTCGACACGCGCACCCACCTCAACGACATCTACTACCGCGAAACAAACAGCATCACGCCGATGTGGACCAGCGACACCGTCGACGGCCCGCGCTACGGCAGCACGCGCAAGGTCTACCTGGTGACGAGCAGCGATACGTTTTCGGCGGGCGAGGACTTCAGCTACGCGCTGAAGAACCTCAAGCGTGCGACCCTCGTCGGCGAAACCACCGGCGGCGGCGCGCATCCGGGCGAGCCTCGACGCCTGGCCGAGCACTTCGCCGCGTTCGTTCCCTCCGGCCGTTCGATCAGCCCGATCACCCGTACCGACTGGGAAGGCGTCGGCGTGTCGCCGGACATCCAGGCCTCGGCAAAGAACGCCCTCGACGTCGCCCACATGCTGGCCTTGAAGGACGCGCTGGCCGTCGAGAAGGACCCGAAGATCAAAGAGGTGCTGACCATGTGCGTGGACGAATTGAAGTGAAGCGATGACGTCGGCGAAAAGGAGCCAGCGCCGACGACGACTGACCGGAATCCGACAGCTGCCCTTGCCTCCTCCCACGACCCATCTATCCATTGCGCTCCCAACCGGAACATGACCACGGCAATGGGGACGGTGGTAGTTAATTCTGAATAACTGCCTCTCTGAACAACTGCCTCCGTCCCCCAATCGGTTTACTTTCCAGTCTTTGGTCCTGGCGGAACATAGCGCCCGTCCCGGTCATCCCAGGCGAAGTCCAGCCTGCTCTTCGGCTGCGACGTGCTGATCCGCAGGTCGAAATGCCCGTGGGTCTGATGGGGCAGCATCACGATCGCGGCCTGGCCTTCCTCGATGTCGTGGCTTCGCGTGCCGTCCTTGTGCCAGTCGCCCGCCAGGTTTTTCATGTAGTAGATGGGCTCGGCAAGGATGTTGCGCAGGCGGTCGCCGTCCTGCACGAAGAGCAGGATGCCCATGAAATCCGCACCGCCGCCGGCATAGCTTTCCGACCAGCTCACGCGCACGCCGAAGGCGGTTTGGGTAGGACTGATCCGGTAGGCCGCAAAGTCGAACCGGTCGTACCCGTACGGCGCGACCGCGCCGTCGTTCTCGTTCCACATCGGCCCTTCCAGGCTCGTTTCCTGCCAGCCGACCTTGACGTCGAGCGGTTTGCCGTAGCTCGCGAGCAAGTGCGGCGGCTGATCCGGCGGGCGATAGCCGAGGACCGCGAGGTGGACTTCCTTCGGCGTGTAGTCGCCCTCGCCCCCTCCTTCCGAATCGGCCTGGCAGACCGGCTTGCCCGAGCTGTAGCTCATGTCTTGCTGGAAGTGAGCGCGATCCGGGGCGAGGCAGACGATCGCGATCCAGGTATCGGGCCGATAAGGCCACGCCTTGACCCCGACCAGCGTCGCCAGCGATGCATCCCTGCCCGGC